>NZ_JAUBUN010000009.1:86000-88839 GCF_036702665.1 Microcoleus sp. Aus8_D2 | reverse complement strand
GGTGCGTCAGTTCCGAGATTTTTGTTGATAATTGAGAATTATCTTTCCTGACGCACCCTACGGTTAATTTGATCGCCGGAATAGATGGTGCGTCAGTTCCGAGATTTTTGTTGATAATTGAGAATTATCTTTCCTGACGCACCCTACGGTTAATTTGATCGCCCAAACACGATAAAATCACTGCGATCGATCGCACTAGCTGACACTCCATTCACAGTAGCCAAGAGTTGACCGTTTTGAGAAATCGCGATCGCATCTGCACTAGGGCTTTGGATAATAGTGAGTTGAGCAAAAGTTAAACCGCCCGCTAATACTAGCAAATCTTCACCTTTAGTGAAATCAGTAATGACATCGCTGCCTTCACCTGCGGTTAAAATAAAGCGATCGCGCCCAACGCCACCACTGAGAAGATCGTCACCTAAACCGCCAGTCAAAGTATCGTCACCCTTACCGCCGTAGAGAGTATCGTCACCCAAACCGCCGCAAATGGTGTCACTACCGCCGTTACCAAACAGCAAATCGTTACCCGCACCGCCACAGAGGTAATCTGAATCGCCATTTAAGCCGATCGCGCGATCGCCGAAAATAGTATCGTCGCCATCACCGCCGCAAATGGTATCAGTGCCGCGATCGCCCAACAGCAGATCGTTGCCCGTACCCCCGTCCAGAACGTCATAGCCCTTACCGCCAAACTGCGTATCATTGCCCTCTCCACCGCTAAGAGTATCCGCAGCATCTCCCCCATTCAAGAAATCGTTGCCAGTACCTCCAAACAGCAAATCGCGTCCGTTCGAGTCAGGGCTAGACAGGTCAAAACTGCCTCCAAACAAGCAGTCGTTACCCTCAGCCCCCACCAGAGTGTCGTTGCCTTTGTCGCCCCAAATCAAGTCATCGTCTTTGCCGCCGATCGCCACATCATCGCCTTTACCCCCGAAAATGAGATCGTCGCCGGCACCCCCGTTGAGGTAATCATTACCGGTGCCGCCAAACAGCAAGTCTTTGTCTGCATTAGGGCCAAGCGGGACATTGCTGGGCCGCCCGCCGTAAATATTGTCGTTTCCTCTGCCGCCCAGCAGAATGTCGTCACCGTTGAAACCGTCGATCGCATCGTTGAGATTGCTGCCAATTAGCAAATCGTTGCCGTCAGTGCCGTTGAAAGTGCGATCGACTGAATTCGGGCCGGGAATTGAATCGATCGCGGGTAGGGTGATTTCGTCATCGCAAGTGCGATCGGCATTACCGCCACCAATGCTGTCAGAGTCAACAGGAGTTGGAGTCGGAGTTGGAGTTCCTGTAGGCGTTGGAGTTGGAGTCGGAGTTCCTGTAGGCGTTGGAGTTGGAGTCGGAGTTCCTGTAGGCGTTGGAGTCGGAGTTCCTGTAGGCGTTGGAGTTGGAGTTCCTGTAGGCGTTGGAGTCGGAGTCGGAGTTTCTGTAGGAGTCGGAGTTTCTGTAGGAGTTGGAGTCGGAGTCGGAGTTTCTGTAGGAGTCGGAGTCGGAGTCGGAGTTCCCGTAGGCGTTGGAGTCGGAGTCGGAGTTCCCGTAGGCGTTGGAGTCGGAGTCGGAGTTCCCGTAGGCGTTGGAGTTGGAGTCGGAGTTCCCGTAGGAGTCGGAGTCGGAGTCGGAGTTCCCGTAGGCGTTGGAGTTGGAGTCGGAGTTTCCGTGGGAGTGGGAGTTGGAGTCGGAGTTTCCGTGGGAGTGGGAGTTGGAGTCGGAGTCGGAGTTTCTGTAGGAGTTGGAGTCGGAGTCGGAGTTTCTGTAGGAGTTGGAGTTGGAGTTGGAGTTCCCGTGGGAGTCGGAGTCGGAGTCGGAGTTCCCGTAGGCGTTGGAGTCGGAGTCGGAGTTCCCGTGGGAGTTGGAGTCGGAGTCGGAGTTCCCGTGGAAGTGGGAGTCGGAGTCGGAGTTCCCGTGGGAGTTGGAGTCGGAGTTCCCGTGGGAGTTGGAGTTCCTGTAGGAGTCGGAGTTGTTACCGGAGTTCCTGTAGGAGTCGGAGTTGTTACCGGAGTTCCTGTAGGAGTCGGAGTTGTTACCGGAGTTGGCGTAGGAGTCGGAGTTGTTACCGGAGTTGGCGTAGGAGGATTATTGACAACAATGCTGGCGGTGACGATCGCAGAATCAGCCTTCCCATCATTAGCTTTATAGGTAAAAGAGTCTGTCCCTGCAAAACCAGTATTTGGAGTGTAATCGAAGGAACCGTTAGAGTTAAGGACGATCGACCCTTTAGCCGGATTTGCTACCAAAATCGCAGTCAGCGGATCGTTTTCCGGGTCTGTATCGTTGATTAAGACTCCCAAACCCGTCACGTTCACAGGAGTATTAAAAGGAGTTGTATAGTTGTCAGGATTCGCTACAGGCGGGTTATTGTTGACGTTTACAGTCACGGTACCCGGTGCAGAGCTAACTATTCCATCGCTGACTGTGTAGGTAAATGTGTCTGTTCCAGAAAAACCAGCGTTAGGAGTATAAGTGAAAGAACCGTCTTTGTTGAGGGCGATCGACCCTTTAGTCGGGTTTGTGGCCAATGCAGCAGTCAGCGTGTCCAAGAAGTCCGCATCGGAGTCGTTGGCTAAAACTCCCGGCACTGTTATGCTGATGGCTTTTCCCGGACTGGTGCTGTAACTGTCGGGTTGTGCCTTGGGCGGAAAGTTAGTAACGTTGATATTCACCGTACTGGGGACAGTCGCAGCGCCGTCGCTAGCGCTGTAGGTGAAAGTATCTAGACCTGCAAAGCCTGCTTTTGGAGTATAAGTGAAGTCGCCAGTTTGGTTGAATGCGATCGTACCGTTGACCGGGCCTGTAACTAAGGCAGCAGTCAGCGTGTCCGAGTCCGGGTCGCTGTCGT
>NZ_JAUBUN010000009.1:0-85900 GCF_036702665.1 Microcoleus sp. Aus8_D2 | reverse complement strand
GGGACGCTGAGAACTTTGTCGTGCAAGACGCTGTAGTTGTCAAGATTTACGATCGGGGGAAAGTTAGTAACGTTGATATTCACCGTACTGGGGACAGTCGCAGCGCCGTCGCTAGCGCTGTAGGTGAAGGTATCTAGACCTGCAAAGCCTGCTTTTGGAGTATAAGTGAAGTCGCCAGTTTTGTTGAATGCGATCGTACCGTTGACCGGGCCTGTAACTAAGGCAGCAGTCAGCGTGTCCGAGTCCGGGTCGCTGTCGTTGCCTAAGACTCCCGTCGCCACAGGGACGCTGAGAACTTTGTCGTGCAAGACGCTGTAGTTGTCAAGATTTACGATCGGGGGAAAGTTAGTAACGTTGATGGTAACTGTTGCTGATTGAACAGACGTATCTGTACCGTCGTTAGCGTTGTAGGTGAAGGTATCAGTCCCTACAAAGCCTGCTTGAGGAGTATAAGTGAAGTCGCCGGTTTTGCTGTTTAAGACGATCGTACCCTTGGTCGGGCCTGTAACTACAACGGCACTCAGCGCGTCGTTGTTATTAGCATCGGTGTCGTTGCTTAAGACTCCTGTCGCCACAGGGACGGTGAGAACTTTGTCATGCACTACGCTGTAGGTATCATTGGCGGCCACCGGGAAATTATTCACCGAAATTGGGCCGAGAGTAAAAGTGGCACTTGCTTGATCTGTGTCGTCGCCGAAAAATAAGAAGTTTGGCTTGCTGTAGGGATTGTAGGGTAAAGCAGGCTGGCTGGTTGCTGGATTAAATGCCGTGTAGTTCCGCAGTGGTTGATTGGTCAGGGTTGGTATTGCTACACCGCCAGCGAACAGAGTGTAAGTAGCGCCTTGAACCACAAATTTGTAGTCCGTAGGAGTGCTGATGTTAAGAAGTGCGTTTTCCGCGCGAGTAAACACGGGGGGAACTGATGCTGTACCACCCTCTTGGGCAAAAATGCCTCCGTTGGCGCCGAGGTTGCGGTTGGTGAAACCCAGTTCAATGCCATTTTGACCGTCGCTGCTAATGGCGATGAGGCTGAAACCTGCCCGATTGTCGCTATTACTGGTTTCCGCCGTAACCGCAACTCGAAAAGAAACGCTGTAACCGTTGGTGCGATCGAGTGCGGGGAATGTTGGACTGATTGGAGTAAATGTTGCTGGCGTTGCTGGCGGGCTTGGGGGAGTATATTTGTAGTTGGTGTAGCCTGCATAGCCTGTAGTGTTATTAGCCGCCGTCACGCTAGCAGTATTAATTCCCGTGTTGGGCGAGTACGCACCAGCAGGAAGAAGGCCAGAACCAAATGGGGCGGGCAGGGGTATCTGTCCGTAACCTAATTGGGTACCTGCTGGTGTCCCGATACCGGGTGTTGCCGCAGGAGGCGGAAAGTTACTTGTACCGTCGTAGAGGGTGCGGCCGAACACAAATTGATAGGCGGCGATCGCAGCTTGGTCGATCGCCAGTCCAGAAGCAATCCTTCCCGTTGTATAATCTAGTTCCCAGTCTCCGCCTAAAGCTGAATTGCCGATCGGCCCGCTGGAAGCCGCAATTTTTGCCCGCGTTAGCCTACTCAGTTGCTGCACAAAATTAGCGCCCGTTTCGCCGGAAGCTACATCGCACCCGTATAGTAAAATCTCTGCACTCTCTACCAGCGATCGCCACCAACGCTGCAATTTATTAGCATAAAAGTTTAAATTTGTCAAGTTTAGATCGATCGCGCCTAGCTGCAAACTCGCAGGGCGACCGTGGGAGATAATATGAATGCTTCTAATATTGCTGCGACTCCCTAGCACTTCCGTAATTTGTGCTACTCCATCCCGTGCTGCATCGATTATAATTACTTCTATTCCCACTGCGATACCGTTGCGGAGGTTTTGGATATCGGGGAGGGCGGAGTCGAGAAAGGCGATCGAACTCATAATAGAATTGATAAAATTTGGCACAACATACCTCTGGTTAGATGACGTTACGGAAATTAATATCTAATTAATTTAGCAATTTCAATATTAAATGTCATCAGTAGAATTGGCTCACTACAGGGTTTGTAGTGGGGACTTCAGTCCTTCATGAATGCGGACTAAAGTCCTCACTACAAACCTGACTGGTTCTGTTTAAGGTTCGATCGCCAAAAGTTCTTCTGCTACCAATCCTTTCTGAATAGCGAGCACTGCTGCTTGAGTGCGATCGCGCACTTCTAACTTTTGCAAAATCGCGTGCACGTGCACCCGCACCGTACCCGGAGCAATGTACAATATTTGTGCAATTTCTTGATTGCTTTTCCCCCCCGCAACTAAAGCTAAAATTTCCTGTTCTCGCTTCGTCAGCGGATTGTCTAAAATTTCGGGTTTTGTCGCGCATTTGCTAGGTTCTGGATTATTAAAAACTGCCCGAATTTCCGCAGTTGCCGCTTTGTCCCACCAAGAAGCGCCCGCTGCTACCGATCGAATTGCTAAAACTAATGTTTCCGCGGCAATTCCCTTGAGACAATATCCCTGGGCTCCGGCTGCAATTAACCTTTCAATTAAGGTTTTTTGGGCGTGGGATGTTAAAATCAAAACAGGAATTTCTGGATGCCGCTGTTTAATTTGACGGCACGCTTCAATGCCACCAATTCCCGGCAAACCCACATCGAGAACTACCACATCCGGCAAGTGTTCCTGAGTCAATTCTACCGCCGTTTCGCCATCTTCCGCCTCGGCAATTACTTGCAAGCAAATTTCTTGCTGCAATCGGGTTTGCAGTCCCAACCTAAACAGTTCGTCGTCTTCAACTAGGAGAATTCGCAAGGGAGAATTAGGTTTCATTGGCGGAGATAGCTGGTAGTCGGAATCCAAACAACGCCCCTAAAGGCAATTTGTTTTCTGCCCAAATTATACCGCCGTGGGCGTCAATAATTTGGCGGGATAAGTATAACCCCAATCCCGATCCTTTGGCTTGCCGATCGCCATTTCCTTGATAAAAACGCTCGAACAGGTGCGGCAATTCCGAAGCGGTAATTCCCAAGCCGCTATCGATCACTTTCACTACCTGATAGCTGGCCGAAGATTCCATGACTATTTCTACTTTACCACCGCGAGGAGAATGGTTGATCCCGTTTGTTAGCAAATTAGCAAAAACGCGCTGGAGTTGGACTGCATCGCCATTTACCCACAAAGAGCGGCGAAAATCTGACTCTCCATAATTCATACTAATGTAAACTCGACGCGCTGCGGACAAATGGATGAGGGTGGCGATTACTTCTTCTGCTAAAGCTACTAAATTTACGGGTGCAAGTTGGAGTGTTAAACCTTCGGCATCGTTGCGGTAAACATCCAGCAGCGTTTCTACTAATTGTAGTGACATTTTGTGCGATCGCGCCATTGTTTCGAGAACTTTTTGCTGGCTGGGAGTGACTTCCCCAAATTGTGCTGACTGAAAGGCTTTTATTGTTTCGATCGCCCCCAGCATCGGCGTTTTCAAGTCGTGACTCAAAGTAGAGACAAAATCCTCTCGGATGCTGGCTAGCTGCTGCTGAGACTGTAACTGAGCTTTAGCGATCGCGATCGCTTCTTGGTACTGCTGGTTGCGATCGCTCAAATATCCCGTCACTCCTAAAGCCATAACTGCGATCGATCTATTTGCAACTGTAGCTAGGGCGATCGTTTCTCCAGCAGGAACAAACAAATTTAACAGCGTCAAAGCTACCGCTACCAGGGTAACTTGTAACTTACCCAACCGACTCAAGCGCGAATTTGCCAGTAAAATCGGCCCCGTGTACAAGTATCCAAACAGATACTGCGAGGGCGTGCTAAATTCCAGCGCGATGACAATAGCGAATAAAAGTGCGATCGACCACCTTCCCCGCAAATACTTCTCTTGAAGTAGCAGATTTTTGTTGATTTTTAAGAATTTTCTCAATATTTTCATTAGAAAGAAAGGAGAATAATATAGCGATCGGCACAGCGGTGAGGACATAAATAACCTCATGAATAGAGCCTATATCCCACAGCAGAACCGTTTGATTTCCTTACTCTGCAACTGTCCACTATCCACTGTCAACTGTCCACTGCTATATAGCAATCGGCAAGGCGATGGCGGACTCGATCGATTGCTGAAACAGACGATCTTATGACCTAGTGCCTTCTGCCTCCTGTTATACCATTTTTATAAAGTAGCGCGATCAAATCACCCCCCCAACCCCCCCTTACTAAGGGGGGGCTAAGAGTTGATCTATAGCAAATCTTTATAAAATTGGTATTACATCTTAATTTACTCAAAATCTAAGAAAATGCGTTACGCCTTGCCCTATCTGGACAAAAATCTATAGTCCTGGACGCATGGGGGCCCAGAAACCGGGTTTTTTTACGACAATACTTCGTTCGTACTCGAAGATTAGGTAAAAAACCCGGTTTCTTTGTCGGAGTGCGTCCAGGACTGATCTAATTATGCAATCTTGTCTAATGAAAAGTCGATGAGAAGTCGATGAGAACTTACTCACGTTCTCAAATAGCCACCTGATTTAATAAAAACACGGTAGAAAGTGCGATCGACTTAATATCTTGCAGCATTCTCGATCGGCAAGCAAGAAACTAGGTGCTGTAAAACGTAACTATGTAAAGGATTGTAAAGTATGCAAATCCCTTAAAAGTGGGTAATTTAACTCTAAGTGGGTAATTCAGCCCTATTTCCATACTTTTATGTAGTTTAGTTTAATTGGATATACCTACTTAGTAGGTGCGTGCAAAGTTGAATCATGGTTGTCCTCGCGGGCAAGGAAGCAAGCACGGGCGTACTTCCTCCGTTAGAAGCTGTGCCTGTATAAAACAGCGTACATCTTTACCAAATCTTTACAGAATTTTATGGAATAAGCGGTTACAGTCGATGCTAGAAGTTCTCACTCTTTTTAAATCAGGAATAGGTGTGTGATGCCAAACTTTAATTGTCAAGTTTCAGGAAGTGCGATCGCCTTTATCGACACTCAAGTACCAAATTATCAAAGTTTGGTGGCTGGGGTAACACCGGGTACGGAAGTAGTGGTTTTGGATGAGAACCGGGATGCGATCGACCAAATCACTGAAATTTTAGCTCTTCGTACCAATATTGATAGCATTCACATCGTTTCTCACGGCACTCCCGGCCGCTTGCAACTGGGTAGCGGTAGCTTGAGTTTAGACAATCTAGATGCTTATTCCGAGAAATTGCAGCAGTGGCCCAGTGCTTTCACGCACGGCGCAGACATTCTGATTTATGGTTGCAATGTCGCATCAGAACCTGGCGCTTCCCTCAACGTCCGAGAGGGAATTAATTCCCTGTTCGAGCGCGAAAGTCGGTTGAAACCGAAATTTTGCGCCATTTTCAATCATCCTGTAGGGGCGGGTTCGCCAACAGCTTTAAAGATAACAGACAGGTTAAATAAACCCGCCCTCCCCCACGAAAAAGCCCCAATTAACATTAATGAATGGGCGATCGACAATCAACACCCAGCAGACAATTTCACCTTCATCCAGCGCATCGCCCAACTCACAAATACCAACGTTGCCGCCTCCAAAAACCTCACCGGAAGTGCAGCAAAAGGCGGCGACTGGGAACTAGAAGTCACAACCGGGAAAATAGCAGCACCTTTAGCATTTCGGCCCGAAGTTCTAGCAGCATACAACCACGTCCTTGCCACCTTCAGTGAAGCTAGGAACTATAGTTCGGGCCAAGGAAGGATTTCTGACATTGGTACGGGCGATTTTAATGGTGACGGTTTCCTCGACTTAGTAGTGCCAATGGGGGAAAACAACTCCCCAAAAGATCTTGCCATATTGTTGGGGACGGGTACTACGGGCAGCTTTGGGACTCCTATCAGCTTATTTAAGCCAGGTAAAGAGAATCCCTCTGGCGTTGCAGTGGCCGACTTTAATGGAGACGGCAAACTCGATTTAGCTACAACGAATTTGGGTTTTTCCAACGGCAATTTCGTTTCCATCCGGCTGGGGACGGGTACTGGCAGTTTTGGCGATCCTACCAATTTCGGTCAAGGGATAGATCATAAGTCGATCGTAACCGGTGACTTTAATGGAGATGGCAAGTTAGATTTAGCCACAACTCCTTACTCCATTTTTGATAACTTCATTTCAATACTTTTTGGAGACGGTACTGGTAGCTTTGGCACTCCCGTTAAGATTAGTACACAAACACCAAAGTTTACTCTTGCCACAGCCGACTTTAACGGCGACGGCAAACTCGATTTAGTCACATCGAACAATGAAAAGACTAATAACATCTCCGTTTTCTTAGGAGATGGTAAAGGCAACTTTAACTCCCCCGTTAACCTTAGCTCCCCCACTAACAATGGCAGCACCGGCGGGACTGAGCGAACTGTCATCACAGGCGACTTTAATGGCGACAGCAAACTGGATATCGCCACTAATAACAGCACCGATCGATCTGTCTCAGTCTTCTTGGGAGATGGTACGGGTAATTTTGATACTGCTAACAACTTTAATGTCGCAACTACTGGAGGATTTCCCCAATTTGTGGTTGCAGGGGATTTTAATGGCGACGGCAAACTCGATTTAGCCACGTCTAACTACTTTAGTACCTACCTTTCAGTTTTGTTAGGAGATGGTACAGGTAAATTTGGTACTCTCAGCAACTTTACGATCCCGAATTCTTTCGCATATGCTTATATGATTGCGAGAGATTTTAATGCTGACGGCAAGTTGGATATAGCTACGGCTTTCGATCAAAATGTCTCGGTTCTGCTGAATACATCGAATACAGTTAATTTCGGTGCGGCCACTTACAGCAGCGTGGAAGGAACAACAGACACAGTAGTTAATATTCCCGTCAAGATCACCGGCGGCACTCCCTTAAACGATGTAGTTGTGCCAATTGTCCTCGATCCCATTAGCACGGCCACCGAAAATTCAGACTACACCTTTTCCCCTACTTCGATTACCTTCCCCGCAGGTGCAACAGGTGACGAACTCACCAAGAATGTGGCAGTTACTATCAAGTCTGACAATCTCTCTGAAAACCCCGAAACTGTAATTTTCAACCTTGGTACAATTACTGGTGCGATTGCAGGTTCCACAAAAAAAACCACACTAACTATTTCCGATCGAGGTTCTGTTGCTTATGCCATTGCCACCGATACTGCCACCATTGACGAAGGCAATAGCGGCAAAAAACCTCTAACTTTCACTGTGACTCGCAGCAACGTCACTAACGGGGCAAGTAGTGTCAAATATGCGATCGCCGGAACAGCTACCAACGTCACCGATTATAACAATATCGGCGGCACTTCTGGCGCACGAACTACTGCTGGCACCATTAATTTTGTCACTGGTGAAATATCGAAAACCATTACTCTGGATGTGTTGGGCGACACGGTAGTTGAACCTGATGAAACTATTACCGTCACCTTGTCAAATGCCACAGGTATCGCAGCGGCAATACCGATAATTACCGCTGATACGGCTACCACAACTATTATTAACTACACTGCACCGACACCAACACCAACGCCAATATCGCCAACGCCGACGCCAACGCCAATATCGCCAACGCCGACGCCAACGCCAATATCGCCAACGCCAATATCGCCAACACCAACGCCAACGCCAACGCCAACGCCAACGCCAATATCGCCAACGCCAATATCGCCAACGCCCACACCGACACCAACGCCCACACTACCAACGCCGATACGAACACCGACACCAACACCGACACCAACGGATAATCGCCCACCATTGGTAAATCGTCCTGTCTTGTCGCAAGGAGGTTATAAAACCAATGAGTTGACCTTTGCTGCAAACACCGATACTGACCCCGATCCGGGCGATCGCATTAGTTATACGATCTGTCTGGCCGATTACAATGCTTTGAATTCGTCTGCATTCACTTTGGAGAGATCTCTCAACGGCGGTTCCTATCGCCAGCCGGTAGACGGGTTAAGTTTTCCTCAAATTCCTCTCCCCTCATGGTTAACTTTCAATCCCGAAACCCGTACTATCAATTTAGATGCGAGTCGCCCAAAATCTTTCAACTATTGGCTGAAGGTAACGGGAACCGATTCATCAGGTGCCAGTGTTAGCGAACTCGTTCGGTTCAAGAGTAACAATTTCGGCGGTTTTGTGATTGACAACTACATTGCTGGTTCTACTGTTTTCTTAGATGCCAACAAAAACGGCATACTCGATCCTAACGAACCATCTGCCATAACTAGCTCTAATGGTGAATTCAATCTGAATTTCGCCTCCGACATTTTTGACAAAAATGAAAACGGGGAAATTGACCCAGAAGAAGGCAATATAGTTGCCATAGGTGGCACCGATACCGCCACGGGTTTACCGCTAGAAACACCAGTTACGGCACCACCAGATGCTACTGTTGTCACCCTCTTAACCAGTTTAGTAGCTGACTTAATCGACAAAGGAGTTACATCAGCAGAAGCACAATCTTTAGTCAAAACCGCCCTTTCCATCCCCGCTGATGTTGACCTGATTAGCTTAGATCCCATCAAGGCAACCAACAACAACCAGCCAGGGGGAGTCCAAGTCTTATCCGCAATGGTGAAAGTCCAAAACATCATCACTCAAACTAGCGCTTTGATTGACGGTGCTTCGAGTGCATTAACTAAGGATCTTGTCAAGGCTGTTGTCAGTTCAATTACGACTCGAATTCAATCTGGTACAGTTTTAAACCTCAGCAATGCAGCAGATTTAGAACCAATAATTCAGCAATCTGTCAGTAGAATCAAGCAAGTTGACCCCAGTTTTAGCAGTCAAAACTTCACCCAAATTGCCTCGCAAGCTGCGACTGTAATGGCAACAGCAAATCAACGCATTGATGCCGCTGTCTCCAGTACAACAACTTCAATTCCCGAAGCAGTCGCCCGCGTCCAAAAAGTAACTTTGGGCGCAACTACTCAAGACTTTAAAGCAGTTGGTGCCGGAAGCAAGCCAATTTCTCAGTTAGTTGCTGAGAATACTGGTGCTGCTTTAGATAGCAAAATTCAAGACACAACGTCGCCTGCGCCTGGGCTTGCGGTTCCTGTTGTTACCGGTGACGCAGATTTCGGCAGCAATTCCCCCGATCGCATTCTTGGTACAAATGACGACGATATCCTGACTGGCGGCAGCGGAAATGATGTTTTGATGGGTATGAGGGGCAATGATTACCTCGACGGTGCGATCGGAAATGACTCTCTTTTCGGAGGCAAAGGTAATGATATTATGCTGGGAGGTAGCGGTAATGATGCCTTGTTTGGCAGTCGCGGTGCTGACATTTTGAATGGCGGTGATGGTAACGATATTCTGCTGGGAGGTAAGGGTGACGATTTGCTGACTGGCGGTTTGGGAAGTGATATTTTGACGGGAGGTAATGGCAATGATAAATTCTTGCTTGCTACCAATGCCGGTACTGATACTATTGCTGACTTTGAAGTTGGTAAAGACTTGTTAGTATTGGGTAACAATCTCACTTTTGCACAATTGTCAATTACTCAAGAAAACAGTTCAACTTTCATCCGTTTGTCAGCAACAGGTGAAATTTTAGCCTCTCTCAATGGAGTGTCTGCCAGCTTGATAAGTGCTGCCAATTTCAACATAGCTTAGACAGTCCCGGACGAAGGTATTCTCTATGTCAATACGGTTCGCGATCGACTCCTGATACTCGGAGATCCCCCTAAATCCCCCTTAAGAAGGGGGACTTTAAGAGCATTCTTTCCCCTTTTAGGGGGGGTTATGGCGTGTTTTCTTGCGTCCTAGATCCCCCCCTAGCTTGCCCCCTACTCGACCCCTACTCCCCTTAAAAAGAGGGGGGAGAAATGCTTTCAAAGTCCCCCTTTTTAAGGGGGATTTAGGGGGATCGAGATCTCCATGAGTAGTTTGAAAACACGCCCTAGGGAGGATCGGTCTTAAGTGAACTGTATTGTTCTATATGTAGGGTGTGCAGTGCGTACCCTACTACTATAAATTGCGCGTCCAACTATGCGAGTCGGTAAATCCTGTTTGTTAAAGCATCGATCGCATTGTGGCGCCAAAAACAGTGTTTAGACAGCATCTATACCTGCAAGTATAGATCGATCGCTGCATCTAAACATTCGCCTAGCAGTCTAAGTATAGGGCGGACGAGCATAAATTCTAAACAGTAACTTATATCTTAAGACTGATTATCAAAAACTCAAAACTTCTGTAGAGTAATTAGTAAATTAAAACTTACGTACTCATACCAAAGAAACCGGGTTTTTTACCGAATCTCTGGGCTACAACCAAGAATTTTAGGAAAAAACCCGGTTTCTGACACTACAGTGCATCCAGAACTATAAACGAGGATTTTTTAACTAAGTTATGCTGCAAGGATTAATTCAAATTGCATTAACGCTAATCATTTTAATAGCGATCGCCCCCGTGTTCGGCAACTACATGGCACGGGTGTACATGGGACAACCAACCCTTCTCGATCCCGCAATTAAACCAATAGAACAACTGATATACAAAGCCAGCAATATCCGGTCTGTAGATTCCATGACAGGCTGGCAATATGCGCGATCGCTATTATACAGCAATGCAGCAATGGGCATATTTGTCTTTCTAATTTTCATGCTTCAGGGACTGCTGCCTTTAAATCCCACCAGCCTCAGCGCACCAACCTGGGATACTGCGCTGCACACAACTATTTCATTCCTCACAAATACCGACCAACAGCATTACTCCGGCGAGACAACATTCAGTTATCTATCCCAGCTAACTCTGGGTTTTTTAATGTTTACCTCCGCCGCCACGGGTTTAGCTGTAGGGATTGCCTTTATTCGGGGACTGACTGGTCGCCCCCTAGGCAACTTTTACATCGATTTAATTCAATCAATCACCCGGATTCTGCTGCCTATTTCTTTGATAATCGGCTTATTTTTGCTGATTTCTGGAGTACCGGAAACCCTAGCCGGCCCCGCAGTTGCCCGCACCTTAGAAGGCGGCACCCAAGTAATTGCTCGCGGCCCTGTCGCTCACTTTGAAAGCATCAAACAACTCGGAGAAAACGGCGGCGGATTTTTCGCCATTAACTCGGCTCACCCTTTTGAAAATCCCAACAATTTTGCTAACCTGCTGGCCACACTAGCAATGGTTTCGATTCCCGCTTCCCTAATTCACACCTACGGCAGATTTGCCAATAACAAAAAGCAGGGATGGCTGATTTTTTGGATGGTGTTTGTAATTTATGTGGTCTTGATTGGCATTGCAGCAGTTGGCGAAGCTCAAGGCAATCCCCAAGTTAATAGTTTGCTCGGTTCGGTGCAACCAAATTTAGAAGGAAAAGAAGTTAGATTCGGGTGGGCCCAAACTGTACTTTGGGCGGTGACTACGACGGGGACAATGTGCGGCGCCGTGAACGGAATGCACGATTCTTTAATGGCTGCCGGCGGTTTTGCTACTTTGTTTAACTTGTTTCTGCAAATTGTTTGGGGCGGACAGGGAACGGGAACGGCTTACTTGTTTATATACCTCATTTTGAGCGTGTTTCTTACCGGGTTGATGGTGGGGAGAACGCCGGAATTTTTGGGGCGTAAAATTGAAAAACGGGAAATTGTTTTAGCGAGTGTGGTTTTGTTGATTCACCCGATCGCAGTTTTAATCCCCGGCGCCATCGCCCTCGCCTTTACCGACAGTTTGAGCGGCATCAGCAACCCGGGATTTCACGGCATTTCGCAGGTGATGTACGAATACGCTTCGGCGGCGGCTAACAACGGTTCGGGTTTTGAAGGATTGGCCGATTCTCAACCCGCAGCGACAGGACTTTGGTGGAATTTAAGCACCTGTTTTAGCTTGCTGATGGGGCGCTACGTGCCAATTATTGCCTTGCTGCTATTAGCTGACAGCATGACAAACAAACAATTGGTTCCCGAAACCACGGGAACATTAAGAACAGATTCGATTTTGTTTACCAGCGTGACAGCAGGAGTAATCATTATTCTGGGCGCACTAACATTTTTCCCAGTTCTAGCTTTAGGGCCAATTGCAGAAGGATTTGAAATTAGCAGCGGTAAGCTTGAACCTGCACCCGCAACTGCGCCGTCACCTCTAGCAACGCCTTCACCAAATAGCGGACAGTAGAACACCGATAAGTGCGCTAACTCAGGAGATAAAAAAGTTTTTTAATCCTGGAAAATCCCCCAGCGACTGGATGCACTCGCCCACAAAGAAACCGGGTTTTTACCGAGATTGAGGGTTTGAAGCAAGTATTTGTCAAAAAACCCGGTTTCTGACCTCCCATGCGTCCCAGACTGTAAAAACAATCCCATCTAGAATCCCAAATCTAAAATCGACATGGCTTCTTCCAATACTCCAAAAACAAGTGCTAGAGGCTCTCGCGACTCTCGAAAACACACGCCGAAAGCAAATACTAAAGGGCTTTACCAAAGAGCATTTAAAGAAGCTTTTGTCAAGCTCAACCCCCGGGTGATGCTGAAAAATCCGGTGATGTTTGTGGTGTGGGTGGGCACAATTGTAACTGCACTTTTGACTGTCGATCCGACGCTGTTCGGCCCGGTTCCCGGCAAGAATCAAGTTCTTTTTAACGGGCTGGTAACGTTAATTTTGTTCTTCACTTTGGTATTTGCTAATTTTGCGGAAGCGGTGGCGGAAGGCCGCGGGAAAGCGCAAGCAGATGCGCTGCGATCGACTAAAGCTGACACCACAGCCCGCAAACTCTTACCAGACGGTTCAATTCAAGAAGTTAGTTCGACATCTCTCAGACGCGGCGATCAAATTAAAGCGATCGCAGGTGATGTCATTCCCGCCGACGGCGAAGTGATCGCGGGCGTGGCGTCGGTGGACGAATCTGCAATCACCGGCGAATCGGCGCCGGTACTGAAAGAACCGGGATCGGACATCTCCAGTTCCGTCACCGGCGGTACGCGCATCCTTTCTGACGAGCTGACGCTGCGGGTGATGGCCGACCCCGGTAAGGGGTTTTTGGACAGGATGATCGCGCTGGTGGAGGGCGCTGAAAGGTCGAAAACGCCGAACGAGATCGCGCTGACGGTGCTTTTGGCGGTGCTGACTCTGGTGTTTTTGATTGTGGTATCGACGATTCCGCCGATCGGCAATTACGTCAGAACTCCTGTGGGCGTGGTGACGCTGATTTCGCTGCTGGTGGCCTTGATTCCGACGACGATCGGCGGTTTGCTGAGCGCGATCGGCATTGCGGGGATGGATCGCGTCGCTCAATTTAACGTGATAGCGACCTCCGGGCGCGCCGTGGAGGCTTGCGGCGACGTGAATACGTTGATTTTGGACAAAACGGGGACAATCACGCTGGGGAACCGTTTAGCCGAGGAATTCATTCCGGTAAACGGTCACTCGCTGCAAGAAGTGGCGCAGGTAGCGCTGACTGCGAGCGTATTTGACGATACTCCAGAGGGAAAGTCGATCGTCCGTTTGGCTCAAAATCTGGGCGCAGCCGTGGATTTCGATCGCACTAACCCTCAAGGATCGACTGGGCTTGATTTTTCCGCAAAAACGCGGATGTCGGGCACCGATTTACCCGATGGTACCGAGGCGCGCAAAGGTGCGGTGGATGCAGTGAAGGGTTTTGTGCGATCGCGCGGCGGCAACATCGGCCCCGATCTCGACGAAGCTTACGAGCGAGTTTCGCGGTTGGGAGGCACACCATTAGGCGTTTGTCAAGGCAACGACACCTACGGCATTATCTATTTGAAAGATGTGATTAAACCCGGAATTCGCGATCGGTTTGACCAACTGCGAAAAATGGGAATTCGCACTATCATGCTCACCGGAGATAATCGAATTACAGCATCAGTAATTGCCGACGAAGCCGGAGTTGACGACTTCATCGCCGAAGCAACTCCCGAAGACAAAATCGAAGTAATTCGCAAGCAACAAGCAGAAGGCAAATTAGTAGCAATGACGGGAGACGGAACCAACGACGCACCCGCACTAGCCCAAGCAAACGTCGGACTGGCGATGAATTCCGGCACCCAAGCAGCCAAAGAAGCCGCCAACATGGTTGACTTAGATTCTGACCCTACAAAGTTAATTGACTTAGTAACAATCGGCAAACAATTGTTAATTACTCGCGGCGCGCTCACCACCTTTTCGCTAGCCAACGACATCGCCAAATATTTTGCAATTATTCCGGCAATGTTTGCCCCCGTTGGCGCTTTAAATATCATGGGTTTAGCCAGCGGTCAATCCGCAGTTTTGTCCGCCTTAATCTACAATGCCCTGATTATCCCCGCTTTAATTCCGCTCGCACTAACTGGTGTCAAATTTCGACCGCTAACTGCCAATCAACTGTTGCAGCGCAACATATTAATCTACGGATTGGGCGGAGCCATTGCACCGTTTATCGCCATCAAAATCATTGATGTTTTCATTGCAGCCGTCGGGTTAGCATAGGAAAGTTCGGCAGCGACAGATGTGCGGGATTTAACCGACAAAAAGGAGAGTCAAACACAGGAACATTAATCAAAAGATACGCGCTCTCATGTCTGGTCGATTAACATAACAAAAATTGTTCGTATAACATAACAAAAATTGTTCGTAGTGCGGACTTCAGTCCGCAGAATAAGAGCGGACTGAAGTCCGCACTACGAACCTTACTACGAACCTTACTTATTTCGGTTATATCGATCGGAGGCTATCTGAGGTATTTTGTCAAGTAATTTAAGTAAACAAAACCGAGGAATTATGAAACGAAACGATTTGCTGAACGATATTTTGCCCAGAGATTTTCAAGAAACCATCGAGTTAGGACAAATGCTGTGGCAGCGCCACCCCATCCCAGTGCAGCTATTTCTAGTAATGTGCTTTAACTTAATAATTGCCCCGGCTGTTTATGCCGCAGCCGATGAAGGTTTAACAAAAAAAGCTGCCTGGGGTTTAAGTCTTTTGGGTTTAGTAATCATCGGACTCGCAGTTTATTTGTTTGTCGTAATTTTACAGCCAGAAAGATTTTAGGTATAGCGTGTAGGGCGCACAGACTCCCAGAAACCGGGTTTTTTACCAAATCTGCGCCCTCAAACGAAATATTTCGCGAAAAACCCGGTTTCTTGCCCCCCGCGTGTAAATCCTTCTTCCTTCTTCCTTCTTCCTTCTTCCTTCTTTCTTCTTCCTTCTTCCTTCTTCCTTCTTCCTTCCTCCTTCATTGAGGTAATTTATGAGAGAATTAATCAGAGCCATCCGCGTGACTTTAGTTTTGTGGGGAATCACCGCAATTATCTATCCCTTAATCCTGCTAGCGATCGGTCAACTAGCTTTCAACTCCCAGGCAAACGGCAGCTTAATTACCAAGCAAGGAGTTGTAGTCGGTTCCTCGTTAATCGGTCAACCCTTCGCTTCAGAAAAATATTTTTGGAGCCGTCCCAGCACCACAAATTACAGCAGCTTTGCAGCTACCGATTACGACCCGACAAAGGCAGATAATTTAAGTCAGAGAACAGGGGTTTCGGGAGCTAGCAACCTCGCTCCCAGCAACTCAGATTTGCTGAAACGTGGCAATGAAAAAGATGGTTTTCAAGGCGTACAAGTGGAATTAGCCCGCCTCAGCCAAGCTGGCATCAAACCGACTGCGGATTTAGTGTACACTTCTGGTTCTAGCCTCGACCCGCACATTAGCGTAGAATCAGCTAGGGCGCAAATCGAGAGAGTAGCAAAAGTGCGATCGCTCAATCTCAATCAAGTAGAAATGTTGGTAGCCAAAAATACAGACGGCAGATTTATCGGCCTTTTCGGCGAACCGGGAGTTAACGTCCTCAAACTAAACCTAGCTCTCGACGGTTTACCATAGTTTAGAGTCATTAGTCATCAGTCATTAGTCATCAGTCATTAGTCATCAGTCATTAGTCGGTTAACTGTCAACTGTCAACTGCCAACCGTCAACTGTCAACTGTCAACTGTCAACTGTCAACTGTCAACTGCCAACTGCTATGATTCACTCTAGCGAACTCACCAACAATCCAGACGCGATTTACGCCCAACCTAACCGCACTTACGATCGCACGCGCCGGGGAAAGCACAAAATATTTATCGGCATGGCCCCCGGTGTCGGCAAAACTTTCCGAATGCTGGAAGAAGGCCACAGACTCAAATCTGAAGGCATTGATGTCGCCATCGGACTATTAGAAACCCACGGGCGGAAACAAACGGCAGCTAAAGCCGAAGGACTGGAAATAGTGCCGCGAAAACAAATGATTCGCGGCGAAAAAGCACTTACCGAAATGGATACCGAGGCGGTAATAGCACGACGCCCCCAACTAGCATTAGTAGACGAACTTGCTCACACCAATATTCCAGGTTCTCTGCGAGAAAAGCGATATCAAGATGTCGAAGAAATTCTTAATGCGGGAATCGATGTTTTTTCCACGCTGAACATTCAGCACATAGAAAGTCTCAACGATTTAGTAGCACGCATTACCGGAGTTGTAGTGCGAGAGCGAGTGCCCGATCGCATTCTGGAAAAAGCTGACGAAATAGTAGTAGTTGATGTCACGCCGGAAACTCTTGAAGAAAGGTTGCTAGAAGGCAAGATTTATGCTCCCGAAAAAATTGAACAATCCTTAGAAAACTTTTTTCAGCGCCGTCATTTAATTGCATTGCGGGAACTCGCCCTGCGAGAAGTTGCAGACAACGTTGAAGAGGACGCAGCAGGTTTAAAAGGTCAATATTGCAACATTCACGAACGAGTTTTGGTTTGCGTTTCGACTTATCCGAATTCCTTGCAACTGCTGCGGCGCGGCGCGAGGCTCGCTAACTACATGAATGCTCCTTTTTATGCTGTATTTGTCAGCGATCCAGACAGATTTCTAACAAAAGCAGAAAGCTTGCACGTCGAAACTTGTGAAAAACTTTGTAAAGAATTTAACGGGCAATTTTTGCGGGTAAACGGCACTAAAATAGCTCAAGCGATCGCAGATGTAGCGAAACAGTATCGGATTACTCAAATTGTGATCGGCGAAAGCCAGCAATCCCGCTGGAATTTGCTGCTGCGAGGTTCCTTGACTCAAAAGTTAGTGCGATCGCTCAAAAACGTAGATTTGCACATCATCGCTACCGAAAAAAATGGGAATTGTAATTAGTCATCAGTCATCAGTCATCGGTCATCAGTCATCAGTCAGATGATATCCGGTCAATTAACCATAATACTTGTAGGGGCGGGTTCACCCACAATCTCTAATTCCCACTCACAATCTATATCAACCCGCCCCCACCACGCGACAAAATTTGATTGCGCCCAATTAAGAGACATCGCATAACAACTGCAACTTTCGGAGGATAGCAGACTCTAGCTGACGGCCGATGCGCCAGAAGGTAGAGTCTGTCACGATCGCACTTGTCACGCCTGATTAAAAGTGCGATCGCTATGGTAGATCATTACATTCTCAACTTGCTAGTAATTGGCATCCTCCTGCTCACAGTCACCTTGGGCTCGGGATGGATTGCGCGATTACCAGTATCTTATGCCTTAATTTATCTAATTGTCGGTATCGCATTGGGGCCCTACGGCGTCAAGCTGATTGAATTGCGCCCCCAAGCTCAAGTTTTAGAAAGACTCACAGAATTTGTAGTTCTTGTTTCCCTCTTCAGTTGCGGCTTAAAAATGAATCGCCCGCTGCAACTTTGGGCGTGGAATTCCACCGCGCGGCTGCTGGGTTTTTTAATGCCGATTTCGATTTTTGCTGTTGCTGCGATCGCTCATTGGTTTGTAAAATTAGATTGGGGCCCTGCCATTTTACTAGGAGCAATTCTGGCGCCCACAGATCCAGTTTTAGCCTCAGAAGTTCAGATAGCTGATATAGAAGATCGCGATGAGTTGCGCTTTGGCTTAACATCGGAAGGGGGATTAAACGATGCTTTAGCTTTTCCCTTTGTTTATTTTGGCATTTATGCGCTAAAAGATAGCAACTGGCCGAATTGGTTTTCGCAGTGGGCCGCAATTGATTTGCTTTGGGCCGGCACCGCAGGTATCGTCATGGGCATTTTAGTAGCTAAAGCAGTCACCTGGATAGATTTAAGACTCCAGCGTTACAGGCCTGCTGACGAACTAATGGAAGATTTCATCGCTCTCAGCACAATTTTGCTCACCTATTCCCTCACAGAAGTAGTCAACGGCTACGGATTCCTCGCAGTTTTTGTAGCAGGAATTGTGGTGCAGCGCAGTTACCGCAACCCCGAAAAACCGCTTTCGCAACTGCACTTTACCGAGCGGATAGAAAAGTTAATGGAAGTAGGAACAATTTTAATATTGGGTTCCATATTGCGCCTAGAAGCTCTGGTGGCACATAGCAGCTACGCCCTCTTAATAGCTGGATTGTTAATCTTTTTTATCCGGCCTGTGGGAGCTTGGATCAGTACGATCGGCAGTCGTTTACATCCCGCCAGCCGCTTGCTGTGCGGTTGGTTCGGCATTCGCGGCGTCGGTTCTATTTATTATCTTGCCTATGCTTTCGGTCACGGCTTAAAAGGCGAACTCGGCGAAAAAATTGCCTGGATTACCTTTACAACCATCGTCATTTCTGTGATTGTCCACGGCATTAGCGCCACCCCATTAATGAACTGGTACGAGCGCCGAATCAAACCAAAAGTACCGGATTTAATTTAATCCATACAAATATCTATTTTCGAGCGCCCCCAAAGCGCACAGCGTAGCTTTCTGGGTTCTGTCGCAAAAATGGTAAGGTGGGGAGACTCAATTTTCTTCTACCTAAAATTAAATGGCTGCTCAATCCTTGTTCAAGTGGTGTCACTTTTTGCCAGAGCTCATCTTGCTCAATGTCCGGTGGTATTGGGAACTGCGGCAGATTCAATACTTGAACAACATCATTGAGCAGGAACACTGGAACGTCAAGCGGATTGTAAAACCGATGATAGGCTTCCAATCATTCACCAGTGCGAGAAGAACGTTGAGTGGGATTGAAGCGATGAGTACGATCCCGAAAGGACAAGTGAAAGGAATCAACAAACGGGACAGTGTGTCTGAAGTGAAGTTCATCTAAGAACTGTTTGGAATGTGGGTTAAAACAATACGATTGGCACAGTTCGTTTGTCGCTTCAAAAACCTTCCGACAGAACCAGAATCCCGTGCATACCGGAGTGAGCGGTGCTGATTTCGTCGAGGAGATGTTGACAGCGACCCGCGATGATGACTTGATTACCGCGTTGATAGAACGCCTCGGCAAGCGCACGACTGATGTCGCTTGTGCCACGAGTGATGAGGATAGTGTTGTCCGTGAGATTCATTGGTGTTATTCCTGCAAAGATGTCGAAATGAAGGAGGTCAGAGTTTGTAAAGAGCTTTATGCCAAAGCTCTTTACAAACTCAAGCGGTCTGCTACACTAGCGCTTTTGCCGCGATCGCATTCAGATCGGCCACTGCTTGCTGCGGAAGTTGCAGCGTTGCAGCTTTGATATTCTGACGTAAATGCTCAACCGATGACGTGCCCGGAATCAGCAAGATATTGGGGGAGCGCTGAAGCAACCACGCCAGCGCGACCTGCATCGGCGTTGCGTCCAAGGATTTAGCAGTCTTTTCAAGTACCGAGGATTGTAGCGGCGTGAACCCACCCAACGGAAAGAACGGTACATAAGCGATGCCCTGCTGTGCAAGATCGTCGATCAAAGCGTCATCTTCCCGGTGTGCAAGGTTGTACTGGTTCTGCACACAGACAATCTCCGCGATCGCTTGCGCCTCTGCTACCTGGGTCGCCGTGACATTGCTCAAACCAAGGTGACGAATTAGTCCCTGCTTCTTAAGCTCGGCTAAGGTCGTGAGCGGCTCGGCGAGAGAACCCTCCGAAGTTCCGTGACCGTCACCCATCAAACGCAGATTGACGACATCGATCGCATCGAGTCCGAGGTTCCGCAGGTTGTCGTGAATCGCTGCGGTCAGTTCCTGCCGCGACATTGCGGGAACCCATGAGCCATCTTCAGGACGACGCGCTCCAACCTTGGTGATCGTCACCAAATCTTCGGGATAGGGATGCAGCGCTTGTCGAATAATCTGATTGGTGATGTGAGGTCCGTAGTAGTCGCTCGTATCGATGTGATTCATGCCCAGTGCGATCGCTTCGCGCAAAACAGCAATAGCTGCATCCATATCTCGCGGCGGACCAAAAACCCCTTTACCCGCAAGCTGCATCGCGCCGTATCCCATGCGATTCAAGGTCAGTGAAGTGTTCAAAAGTGTAAAAGTGCCGCCAAGATTCGTTTGCTTAGACATAGTTTGCTCAGACATATTACTTGTTTGTCCAAGAGTTTTTCAGTGATTAATGAAAGCAATTCGGAGAGTTTGTGATTGAGATTGTTGTCTGCGATCGCAGACATCTCCTGCTGAAGAATAGACTCCCGTTATCGTTGATCATTTGTTGCGACTCACAAATACTTGTTCATAGTCACCGTTCCTTTCCGCAAACCGTTCCGCTTTGACACGATCAACAAGGATTTCGCCGTATGGCGGGTTTGGAGTGCTGAGAATCTGCATCACTTCAGCAATAAAGTCAGCAAGTGGCATTGCGGCAGGATCGGTCGCCTGACTCGCCCCACCAAGCTCCGTCTGTACATAGGGTGGGGCGAGTTCGAGAACCTCCACAGAGGTTTCCCGGAGCTGAACGCGGAGCGACTGCAACCAGGAGTGCAGAAAAGCCTTGCTCGCACAGTAGGTTGGATATGGACTGATGGGAACAAAAGCTAACCCGGAAGTAGTCGTGACGATCGTTGAATGCGGCTGCTGTTTGAGTGTTGGGAGGAGTAACGCAGTGAGGTGAAGTACGGCAACAACATTAGTCTGAATCATAGACTGCACTACAGAGAAATCGATCGAGTCTGAGGCGAGGTCTTCCATCTTAGCGATTCCGGCATTGTCGATCAGAACATTGAGTTTAGGGAACTGCTCTCGAATGTGGGACGCAAAGGCTTCGATGTCCGCCGAGTTTTGAACGTCAAGTTGAATCCCGTGCATTCCAGAGTGGGCGGCGGTGATTTCGTCGAGGAGATGCTGGCGGCGACCCGCGATGATGACCTGATTTCCGCGTTGATAGAATGCTTCGGCAAGTGCACGACCGATGCCGCTTGTGCCGCCAGTGATGAGAATGGTGTAGTCGGTCAGATTCATTGGTATTGTTGCTACAAAATAATGTCGAAATGAAGGATGTTAGAGTTTGTCGATCGTCACGGTGTTGCAAAAGCTAGAAATTCGATCGGTGCTTATTCGCCACTTACGCGCAGCACGATTTTGCCCAGGTAGTGCTGCTTCATCGCATCTTGCGCTTTTGCCGCCTCTTCGAGCGGAAACGTCTGCGCGATGTGAACTTGAAACTCACCCATGTCGATCGATCGATTGAGTTGGTCTAACAACATCCGGTCAGCGAATCCGTTTGCTTTCTTAAGTTCCACGCCGTCGGGTGCTTTAGGTTCGGGCAGCACACCATTCGGAAACGAGATAATCCCGCCCTGACGCACTAGACTCAGCGTGGATTGAACGGTGTCACCGCCCACCAGCACCAGCGCACCATCGAAGCCATTGGGCGCAAAGGCACGGGCGCGTTCGGCAATGTCGTCGCTGTGCCCGTCCACCACTTCATCCGCACCTAATTGCGTAGCTAGCGCTACACCGTCTGCACCCGATGCGATCGCGAACACCCGCGCCCCCATCCGCTTAGCCAGTTGCAGCGCGACGTGACCGACACCACCACTCGCGCCCCACAGCATTAATGTAGTTTCGTTGCCCGTTCCCAGCGCTTGCAAATTGCTGAGTGCCGTGATGCCAGCAATGGGCAACCCGCCCGCCATCAAACTATCGAGACCATCGGGTATCGGCGCGATCGTTTTCTCGGAGACGGCGACGTATTGG
Source organism: Microcoleus sp. Aus8_D2 (assembly GCF_036702665.1). Classification (NCBI taxonomy): domain Bacteria; kingdom Bacillati; phylum Cyanobacteriota; class Cyanophyceae; order Oscillatoriales; family Microcoleaceae; genus Microcoleus; species Microcoleus sp. Aus8_D2. The sequence goes on along the minus strand of NZ_JAUBUN010000009.1, from coordinate 64,072 downwards.
GCATAGCTACCGCCCTTGTCGTTCATGAAGGTTTGTGCATAAACGCGATCGCCAACGGCAAACTGCTCAACCCCGTCGCCAATCGCAACGATCGTGCCTGCACATTCGCCGCCCAGCACGCGCGGAAAGTGAACTTCGTTGTATATCAGATTGCCTTCACGCTCCATCTCATCCCAGATGCCAACCCCAGCGATCTCGATACGAATCAGAACTTCGCCTGCGTCTACCGTCGGCACGGGCAAGGTGTGCAACGTCAGCTTGTCAGAATGACCGAACTCGTCAACCGCCATTGCGTTCATGTGTTGAGGAGTAGTTTGCATGAATAGGTTCTCCTGTAATTGATTCAGGCTAAAGAAATACAGCAGTTTTTAGCAATATGAGGTACAGTCTGGCGTGGGGCATGGGGCATGGGGCATCTTGCCCGCTCGCGAAGTCGAAGGGTGGGCATGGGGCATGGGATTGCCCCGTGTACCTCATAAACCTGCAATCTGCTATAAAGATGCGGTATCGTTTCCTAGCCTCTTCAAGGTTTCGCTTGAGATGCTTTCATCTTATGAATTCGATTCCGTGTTTCCAATGCCTAAAGCTCTTTGATGCTTGCCTCATTCTCCAGCAGAGATGACTCAAGGACTTTTATAATCGGGTAAAGCATTGTGTAAGTTGAGGCTTTACCATGACTGCCAAAATTCCTAATTCTGATGTCGTTGCCGATCGGTGCCAAGCACTGGCAGCATTAGTGGCGAGGCACACCGAGTCTGGCGGCAGCTTGATCTATCCAACTGCGATCGCACCTTTGAGCTTTTCGCGAGCAGATGCAACATCTGCTGTCATCTACCACGGTAGTGAACCAGGGCTTGCCATTCTCGTTCAGGGTAAGAAGAACATGGTCTTGGGTGAGGAAACCTATCCGTTTGAGGCGGGGCAATGTCTAGTTATCTCCGTTGAACTCCCCGTCGGTGCGTGTATTGTTGAGGCGACACCCGATCGGCCGTTTTTAGGATTAAAGATAACTTTAGACCCCCTGCAACTCTGTGAGGTCGCGGCTCAAATGAATTTCAGTTCGGGGAAGAAAGAGAACTCCGTTCGCGGCTTATTTGTAGGCAACGCTGATACCACCTTGCTCGACTGTGCCCTTCGACTCACTCAGCTTTTAGATACGCCTCAAGATATTCCCATGCTGGCACCGATGATCGTTCGGGAACTCTACTACCGTTTGCTGAGCGGGAAACAAAGCGAAGCCGTGCGCCAAATTGCGACATCAGGCAGCAGTATGCAGCGCGTTGCTGAAGCCATCAAACGGATCAAGGCTGAGTTTACTCAGCCGATGCGAGTCGAGGATTTAGCCAAGCAGGTGAGGATGTCTACTTCATCGTTTCATCAGCACTTCAAGCAAGTGACCTCAATGAGTCCAATTCAATATCAAAAGCAGTTAAGACTGTTAGAAGCACGTCGCCTGATGCTGACGGAAGATTGCGATGCAACCTCTGCTGCCTATCAGGTTGGGTACGAAAGTCCCTCACAGTTCAGCCGGGAATATTCACGCCTGTTCGGTGCGCCACCTATCAAAGATATTGAACGTTTACGGGTCGCGTAAACCCGATCGATGCCCTATCAAGCGAGGAGCGTTGGGTTCTGTCGATTAGAAATCAAATTCACAAATGCGATCGACAACCTTCAGTTTCTCCATTAGTTTCGCTCATCTCTCAACTAACAGAGAAATCTCACGAGATCGCACTTTTAACAACTTATTTTCTCAGTCTGCATTCTCGAAGAAATTAAGCGCAGCATCATTGCCGCAACTAGCAACACAGTCCAAGGTAAATATACGATCGCCGATTTGAAAATCTTGGTAGCGAATTCAAACGTAAAAGCCAGCCAAAAATAGTGCATTCCAGCATTGTGCAATATTTTCCATGCCCGTTGACCGATCCATGCTGCCGATCGCTCAAAAGATGTTACAGCCATCGCAAACAGGAAGACATAGCCCAAGATGCCCAGAGGGTCAAACCCAGGCGACGCGCCAGAAGTTGCAAACCACAAGCCACTCCAGGCGATCGCGTGATAAGTATGCGACACAGCCATCGACAGCCCGAAATAACGGCGATTTTTTAACAGCCACTGCGTAAAAGTATTTGGCCAAAGCCTGCGAAGTGCCGAAGCAACAAAAGCACAGAGAAACAAGACACACGAAGTACGAGCAGTTGCTCGAATCGCCAACCGCATCGCTGGTTCATCAACACCATAAATTAGCCAGATTGCAGCAAGCATAACACCAATTATCAGCGCCGAAAAACCAACAATGCTCCATCCTGCAACAGCAAATTTACTTTTTTTCATCCTGGTAAATCCTTACAATAAATTCTCATATCCTGTCCCAGGGAACACCACAAACAAATAGGTTCGTAGTGAGGACTTTAGTCCGCACCAATTCAAGGACTAAAGTCCTTACTACGAACCTTTTGACTGCAAGTAATCGACAGGAGGCGAGATCAGTACATACTAAATTTAGCGATCGCCCGCAGCCGCCGTCTTGCCCGATCTTCGCAAAAATGTCCTAATCTTCCCAACCTTCAAAGCGAATCTCTATAAGCCTTTGGCGTAATTTTGACCTGTTGGCGAAAAACTCTAGTAAAATGACTCTGACTTTGAAAGCCGACTGCGAGACAGACTTCCACCAGAGTCAACTCCCGTCGCCCGAGCAACTGCTTCGCTTTCTCAATGCGGCATTTCATCACATATTGATGCGGTGTAACACCTGTAGATTGCTTGAACAAAGTAGCAAAATAATGCGGGCTAATCTGCACAGCACTGCTCAGAGTTTCCAAACTCAAATTAGCATCTAAATTTTGCTCAATATAATTGAATACTTGCCGTAGCTGATACTTGCACAACCCGCCCGTGTAGTTTTTAATCTCAGGAGTAAAAGAACAGTAGCGCCTCAGCAAATGCACAGCAAGCGCTGTCCCCATGGACTCTGCATACAGGCGACTGTCTGCACCTCCGGCTGCTAATTCTTGCTTCAAAGCCAGCCCCATATGCTGAATTAACGGATCGCACAGGTGCAACTGCGGCACCAACTCAATTTTATCTGAATTCACAGAGTCAAAAGCAGCGCGAGCAAGCATTGCAGGCGCGAGAAACAGATCTATTAATAGAACTTCGCGATCGACAAATGTTCTCGGAAAAGTTTCAGTAGCAGAAAAAATTGCAATATCGCCCCTAGCATAATCTACCTCTTGCCAACTTCCATTAAACATAAAACTCGCCCGAAAATCATTTTCAGCGATGATGAGCAAGTGATGTTCTAAATCCATTGCCGGCATTTCGTCAGCAGGTTCTAGCTCATAAATGAGATTCAAACCATCCCATCCCGCTTCAAAGCTAGAAAGGAGGTGCAAATGCGGTGCAGGTTCATTATCAGACACGGCAAATCTCAACTGCGATCGACAAAAACGGTTTGTAGTGAGGACTTTAGTCCGCAGATTTAGGCGGTTTGTAGTGAGGACTTTAGTCCGCAGATTTAGAGGACTAAAGCCCGAACGATTGAACTAATGTGATGGCGATGCGATGGGTTTCACCCCAACTAATAAAGCGAGTTCCCGCCACTTCCAATAACAATCTACCTCACCAAAACCAATTTCTCTAAACCAGCCCAGTTGTGTCTCCACATCCAGCAATTTATTAGAGGGATCGTCGGGTGAATCGCTAATACCCAGCGCCACTCGAAACTTCTCATGTAAAGCCTGTGTTGGCGACGCTACGTGCTCCAAATTGCAAAAAATGCCTCCGGATTCCAAAAGCTCGAAAATCTCGGTGTAGAGGGCAAATTTGCGCTCGTCCTCCACGTGATGGATAGCAAAACTCGAAACGATCGCATCAAACTTGCCCAAATCCGGCAGAGGTTGGTCAAAATTGTGCTCGATTACCGTGACAGTATTGTCATCAGCAAAGCGAGTTCTAACTTTTTCTAGCATTGTCGGTGAAAAGTCGATCGCCACCGATTCAACAAGAGGGCGATCGCACTTAAGCAAACCCAACAACCGCCCATCGCCCGTACCCACATCCAGAATCCGGCGCACAGTTGGTGGCACCTCCTCCAGCAAAACCGCTTCACCCTCAGTGCGGTGAGGAATCCCATCAGCCTTAGCCAGATACCACAAAGCGTGTTCCGCCGAACTCCAAAGATTGACTTGACTCATAAATAGTTGACAGTTGACAGTTGACAGTTGACAGTTGACAGTTAACTTCGGAGGGCGAGGTTGTTCAGACGGGGATTTAAACCGATCGATAAAAACAATCCGCCCGCACTTGAACGGGGCTAATAACCCTTGATATTTAGTAAATATCGCCGTTTTTATGCGTAAAAATCCAGCTATTGCCGTCAGCTTTCGCGATTAAGTCATCATCGGGATAATTCGCGGAATCACCAGGAGTGCGATCGCCAATTTCCAGATAAACAACATCAGCATTCGAGCGATTAACCAAATGATGCCCGTCAGCATCACCCGCCCGAAAACCCGCCGCCATACCCGGTTTTAGCACTTCCTCACCCGCATTAGAAATCAAAGTAACTTCACCTTCGAGAACGTAGATTAACTCATCTTGACGGCTGTGCCAATGCCTGAGAGCAGAACAACTTCCCGGCGCCAGCCGCACCAAATTCACCCCAAAATTCTGCAAACCCGCAGCATTACCCAAACGTTTTTTAACCCTTCCCGCCACCGCAGATTTAAATTGCTGGGGATAATTCGAGCCTGTACTCTCCGGCACATTTTCAGGATTGACAATCATCTCACACTCCTTTCAGTAGTTGTGAACTCTCTCTCTTTTCTTCCTTCGTGTCCTTTGCGTCTTCGCGGTTAGTTATTCCAAAGGTTTCAAAGTAGTAGGATTTTCCCGAATCGGCTTAATAAAACGGCTGTTAGCCCGCACAAAACAATTACCCTTATCTGTGGAAATCGGCAACCAAGGTTTACCCTGAGAATCAGCAATCATAATTTGATTCGCATTATTTCCAGTCACCGCTTGCAATCGTTTTCCCCGGCGAAAAGCAGTCACCACAGGCCACTGAGAAACATTGTGCTTATTCTTTTCAAACAACTCATCCGGCGCATCAAGAGCATCCACAGAAACCGATCGAAATCGCTGAGCCATCCGACAATTTAACCCTTGAGAATCCGAATCAACAACCACCCAATTCACCTGCCTGTTCCCCCGCTGTCTCGCAGGCGGCACCGGGTAATCACCTTGCGAATTAGCAACAGGTATTGCTAAGGCTAAATTAGCCCCCAATCCCAAAATCCAAACAACTGCCAGAGAAACAATTCTAATTTCTGCTTTCATTGATACAAAAAAGTCATTTAATCCAGATTAATTACAATCGTAGCAACCTCTCGTGGCGATCGCGAAATTCCTAATTGCTGAAACCGTTTGTTCCCTCTGCCTTCTGTCAACTGACAACCGTCACAACCGTCAACTGACAACCGTCACAACCGTCAACTGTCAACTGTCAACTGTCAACTCATTAAGAATGTGTTATAAATATTGAGATTCATTAAGAAATATTGCTCAAATGCTCCTTTCCCCCTCTGGCGCCAGCAAACTCAAAGAATCTTTAAAAGAAAAAGTATTCTTCGGGAATGAGCCAACCCCGGAACTCATAGCTATCTTACTGATTTATTTCGTCCAAGGCATTCTCGGACTAGCTCGCTTAGCCGTCAGCTTCTTCCTCAAAGACGAACTCGGCATGAGTCCCGCCGAAGTCTCAGCAATGCTGGGCGTCGTCGCCCTACCTTGGATTATCAAGCCCGTTTTCGGCTTCATGTCCGACGGTTTGCCCATATTCGGCTACCGCAGACGGCCTTACATCGTCCTCTCCGGGCTGTTGGGAACTTCAGCATGGGTGAGCCTCGCAACAATTGTACACACGCCGTTAGCCGCTACAGGGGCGATCGCCCTTAGTTCCCTATCCCTCGCAGTCAGCGACGTAATCGCCGACTCCCTAGTGGTAGAAAGAGCGAGAAAAGAAACAGTGAGCGATGCCGGTTCCCTGCAATCATTATCTTGGGGTGCATCTGCGATCGGCGGACTAATCACCGCCTACCTCAGCGGTTCCCTGCTGCAACACTTCAGCACCCACACCATCTTTTTAATCACCGCATCTTTCCCGCTCATAGTATCAGCAACAGCCTGGTTAATTACCGAAGAAAAAATCAACAAAAGAACCGACTTTGCCACAGTCAAAGACCAACTAAAACAACTGCGTCAAGCTGTTACGCAAAAAACAATTTGGCTGCCCACCGCCTTTCTATTCCTGTGGCAAGCCACCCCAAGCTCAGACTCCGCCTTCTTCTTTTTCACCACCAACGAATTAGGCTTTCAGCCAGAATTTCTCGGTCGAGTGCGCCTAGTTACCAGCATAGCCGCCCTCGTAGGGATCTGGCTATTTCAGCGCTACCTCAAAGCAATTCCATTTCGAGTAATTTTCGGTTGGTCAACAGTCATTGCCAGTGCCTTGGGCATGACTACATTATTATTAGTAACTCATGCGAACCGAGCCTTAGGAATTGACGACCAGTGGTTCAGCATTGGAGACAGCCTGATCCTAACAGTAATCGGACAAATTGCTTATATGCCCGTGCTGGTACTCTCCGCACGATTGTGTCCCAAAGGAGTCGAAGCAACACTTTTTGCCCTGCTGATGTCAATCACCAACTTAGCCGGACTTTTGTCCTACGAAGGCGGTGCACTTTTGACTCACTTGCTGGGAATTACCGATCGCAATTTCGACAACCTCTGGCTGCTAGTAGTCATCGCCAACCTATCCACACTGCTACCCCTGCCCTTCTTAAATTGGCTGCCCGCCGCCAGCACAGAAAGTGGCGATCCAGACTATCAACAATCTCTCCCAGTATTAGAACCAGAAATGGGCTGTACCAAACCGGGCGGACAGCATTTTATGCCCGAATACTTTCCCGACTTAGTACCGACATCAATCCCCGAAAACCGCAGCATAGAAAAACTCAGCTAATCCCAATTAATCTGCGTGTATCTGCGTTCATCTGCGGTTAAAAAACGATTCCATTAATTTACAAATGCCAAACTTACAAATTTCCCAGCCTCAAACAGCAGCCCAAAAACCATCATACACTCGCAAAGACTGGCAGCGCGGCTACGAATCCCAGCCCAACGAAGCCGACTACTGGATCGACGACATCGAAGGCGAAATCCCCGCAGGCTTACAAGGCACATTCTTTCGCAACGGGCCCGGATTGTTGGATGTAAACGGTTCACGCATCCACCACCCCTTTGACGGCGACGGGATGATTTGTGCGATCGCAATTTCAGACAAACGCGCCCACTTCCGCAACCGATTCGTGCGTACCGAAGGCTACCTCGCCGAACAAAAATCAGGAAAAATCCTGCACCGAGGCGTATTCGGCACACAGAAACCCGGAGGCTGGCTCGCCAACATCTTCGATGTCAAAATCAAAAACATCGCCAACACCAACATCATTTATTGGGGCGACAAACTGCTAGCACTCTGGGAAGCAGCACAGCCCTACAGACTCGACCCCCGCACCCTAGAAACCCTCGGATTAGACACCCTAGACGGCATCTTAGAACCCGGTGAAGCCTTCGCCGCCCACCCCAGAATTGAAAAAGGCAAAAATGGAGCCGGAGACAGATTAATCAACTTTTCCGTCAAGCCAGGTTTGTCGAGTACAATTACCATTTACGAACTCGACGAAAGCGGCAAACTTTTACAAAAACACGCCCACGCCATCCCGGGGTTTGCCTTTTTGCACGACATGGTAATTACCGAGAATTACTGCATATTCTTCCAAAATCCCGTCAGCTTCAATCCGATACTTTTCTTATTAGGATTTAGGAGTGCAGCCCAGTGCATTCAATTTTCACCCAACAAGCCCACCCAAGCAATTTTAATTCCCCGCAACGGCACTGACGCGGTGAAAATATTAGAAACAGAACCTTGTTTTGTTTTCCACCACTGCAACGCTTGGGAAGAAGCAGGCGAAGTTTTTGTAGACTCAGTTTGCTACGAATCATTTCCAACAGTAGAACATGACGGCGATTTTCTGGAAATTGATTTTGACACCATTCCAGCGGGCGAATTGTGGCGGTTTAAGTTAAATCTGCAAGACAAAACCGTGCAGCATCAAGTTGTTGAAACTCGGTGCTGCGAATTTCCGACTCTGCATCCGAATAATGTCGGACAACCTTACCGATATCTTTACATCGGCGCGGCTGACTCTCCCACTGGGAATGCTCCTTTGCAAGCTATTCTTAAAATAGATTTCCAGACGGGTGATAGGCAACTTTGGAGTGTAGCGCCGCGCGGCTTTGCGGGAGAACCGGTGTTTGTTCCCCGTGGCTCGGGCGTCTCGCCTGAAGCTGCAAGGGCTGAGGATGACGGTTGGTTGCTCGTTTTGATGTATGATGCGGCTAATCATCGATCGACCTTAGCGATTCTAGATGCCCGCGACATCACCAAAGGCCCCGTAGCGCGCCTGCATTTAAAACAGCACATACCCTACGGTTTGCACGGCAGTTTTACCCCCAACGTACTGCTTCCGGAGAACTAAAATCAAATTGGTTCGTAGTGAGGACTTTAGTCCGCATCCGTCAAAGGACTAAAGTCCTCACTACGAACCTTTTGTATTGCGGGGAATTCTAACAACAAGTCAAGACATAAAATATCCATAATTAATGCCAACTGTCAACAAATTAAATCTCAAAAAAATACTTATTTTAATTTGCAGCCTCACCGTAACTTTGGCAATTATCTTATCTATTTACTCTCACAATGCTAATGCCCAAGAACCCTACAGCGCCTCTCCCGATACTGCTGTAGCCCCGAAAGGCTTGGTTGAGGTCAAAATGACGGGAATTGGGGTAGATCCCGTTAAAAACGAATTAGAGACCCGCTTGCAGTTTGAACTCAAAGGTATTTACAAAAAAGGGCCAACTTACCCCGCTCAAGATTTGTTAATGACAGTTAACGGCGCCAATGTAGAAGATTCGGAAATTACCTTTAAAGAAGGCAAGCCGATGATTGTCCCGGCATTAAAGTTTAACTTAGTCAAGGGCAAAATCAACAATTATCCATTTGACACGCACATTGCTAAAGTAGCTATTTCCATCGATCCGCTGGCTTCGATGGGCAAAAAGTTTGCTCCCTTTGAACTCAATCCTGTACCGCTGGCATTTAAGTTTAATGCCGATGTTCCCGGCTTCGACATCAGTTATAAGCCACTGGAAGAGAATTCATCTATCTTTATTTATATCGATGTTTCTGCAACTCGATCGCTGCCGGTGAAATTTTTTGCCTTGGTGATTATTGTGATTATGTGGGTGCTGTCAATTATGGCGCTGTTGCTAGCATTAAAGGTGATGAAATCCGGGAAGTTGCCGGAAGTTGGAATGCTGAGTTGGACTGCTGTAATGCTGTTTGCTTTTCCCGCTATTCGCAACGCTCAGCCGGGAGTTCCGCCTGTAGGAACGGCTAGCGATTTCCTATCGTTTTTTTGGACGGAAATTATCGTTGTAGTCGCGTTGGTGATTATCGGTAGCTGTTGGTTGAAGCGCTATCATCCGCCCATTGATGAGTAACATAGTTTGTAGTGCGGACTTCAGTCCGCTGCATGAAAGCGGACTGAAGTCCGCACTACAAACTGTCAATTTTTTACCTGTAAATTCTCAATATCCTTAGCGGGTACGCCCAAGCCGCGCAAGATAGTAAAAGCAATGATTCGATATCCCGACGGATTCGGGTGAACTCCATCGGCGGCTAACAAATTCAGAGTTTTGCCCGCGTGTTTTTGATAGGTGCCGATTACTTCCCGAAACGGCGCATTTAAATCGATAAATAAACACTGATTTTGCTTCGCAATTTCTCGCATTGCGGCAACATATTCTTGCAACCTGCGATTTTCGGGGCCGTCGAGAATCTCGCGGATGGGAGTTGGGGAAAGCAGCACGACTCGAATTCCTGCGGCTTTGGCTGCCAGCACCATTTGAGTTATTTTGTCTATATATTCTGCCAGCGGTACTCCGGCGGCTAAGTTGCCTTGCGGATGAAACTGAAGGTTTTGGAAGTCGAAGAAAGCGTGCCAAACGTCGTTTACTCCGGCGTTGATCGTGATTAAATCTGGCTTTTTGTCGATCGCATCTTTCTGAAAGCGCGCCTGCATATCACTCGCCTTGTTACCGGAGATGCCCGCGTTGACGATCTCGATTTTGCGATCGGGATATAGCGCATTCAGATAGCGTTGCAGCAGCCAAACGTAACCTCCGGGGTATTTCGCGGCTTCGGTGATGCTGTCGCCCACCGTCACAATTCTGCGCTTCCCTGCGAGTACGTTTTGGATTTCTGGCGGCGGCGATGCTTGGGATACGGGTTCTTTAAACACGGGAATTAAGGAGTGAGGAATGTTGAAGGCGATAACAGCAGCAATTAGGGCGAGGACAAGTCTGATTAACACTTGCTGTTTCGGGGATTTGGGACGGGGCGATTCCCTACGGGATAGCTTTGCTTCACGCACATTTGGAGACATTACGCAGTTTTTTACTAAAAGCCTAACTATTGAGGTCGGCAATAATCATATCGATTTTTGGATTTTTTGTCACTTATTGACTTGAGTCAGGACTTACGGACAAACACCAGTTTCTACGCAAATCCACAATCCACAATCTACAATCCACAATCTACAATCCACAATCCCAAATCCCAAATCGACAGATTTCACCTGTCCAAGTTTTCTAGGTGAAATTACTTATGCTTTTGCCATCGTCATCTCTATTTGTAATTAGAGTCACAAAAAACTTCCCCAAATGTCACATAATTTTTGCTACTTGCAGCACAACTATAGAAGGCAAGCACAGTTTATAGTATAGATATGTTCATAGATGTTCAAGAAACAAGTTTTCAGGGAAGGTTAAAGTAATGGTAGCAACTTCAGATTTTTTATATCCTAAAAATCGTTACTACGGTGAAGTAAAGCCAGAGAATTTGGTATTTAATGCGAATTTACAAGAGTTTTCCCAGCGAGTGGGTTAGATCAGTGCTTTGACATCTAACGGCAAAATGCCTGTGGAACAGGCCTTTACTCAAATCCAAACACTCTGGGAACAGGTGGAAAAGTCTAAAACGCAGTTGGGAATAGGCGAAAATCCATTTTCTGCTTGAATAATTAGGGCTTGGCTTTGACTTTGATTTAGGCTGATTTAAACCGATCGACCGGCTCGACAGTTTAAGATAAAAAAGTAGCTAATGGCGATCGCCCTTTTGACCCATGAGTTCCGACCTAGTTCCCCTCCTGCCCAAAGTATCACTCGAACGCCGCGCCGGTGCCTTCTGCATCGACGCGATCGCCGTTTGGATACCCAGTTTGATTCTCGGCACAAATCCGATCGCCCAAATCATCCTTTTTGTCCTGCTGTGGTTGATAATGCGCGTAGCGATCACCAGGAAAAACCAAGGTCAAAGTCTCGGGCGCTGGGCTTTGGACATGAAAATTTTCGATCCCAGATTCCAACGGACTCCCGGAGTGCAAGAACTCTGCAAGCGCGAGGCATTGCTGGGCTTTTGCGCCGCCCTAGCCTTCGCAGGTGTAGCTGGGCTCACCTCTGGCAACGCGGGTGTCTTGCTGCTGATGCTGCCCCTGGCGATCGACTGTAGCTTTGCTTTCACCGACGCAGAAAGGTTTCCCCAAGCTTTTCACGATCGACTGGGGAAGACGATCGTCATCGGAACCAAGCGCGGCTACTCCCTCGACATCAAAGTTAGGAGATTGCTTGACCAAGTGCAGACAAATGTGAGACGATAATAAATTGTGTTTAAATTAGTCGAAATTTATTTAGAATTATGGCTAAAGGCGTCCGCATCATAATTACTCTAGAGTGTACTGAGTGCCGAACAAACGCGAGCAAACGCTCCAAAGGCGTGTCTCGGTACACCACGACCAAGAACCGTCGCAACACGACGGCGCGGCTAGAACTCAAAAAGTTCTGCCCCCATTGCAACAAGCACGCTGCTCACAAAGAGATCAAGTAGGGAATAGGGAATGGGGAATGGGGAATGGGGAATAGGGAATGGGGAATGGGAAATGGGAAGTATTTAAGGATTAATGACCAATAGTTTCTACTATCGCAGTCATCCAAAAGTCTTTCAATAACTACCAATTACCCATTACCAATTACCAATTACCAATTGCCGATTACCAATTACCAATTGCCGATTACCAATTACCAATTACCAAAGAACCATGACTTACTTTCGCCGGCGCGTTTCGCCAATCAAACCCGGAGACCCGATCGACTATAAAGATGTCGATTTGCTCAAAAAATACGTCACAGAACGCGGTAAAATCTTGCCCCGCCGGATTACCGGTTTGACGGCAAAACAACAGCGCGACTTGACCCGCAGCATCAAAAGAGCAAGAATTGTAGCTTTGATGCCCTTCGTAAACCAAGAAGGCTAATTGGATTTTGGATTTTAGATTTTAGATTTTAGATTTTGGACAAAAATAGGACTTACGCGAAAACAACGTCTTTTTGTCGCAAGCGATGGTAGCTAATAGCTGGCAATATTTCGTATTGAGTCGCTGGTGCGTAAGTCTTAATCAAAATCTCAAAAGTTAAAAATTAAAGCACAAAAAGCACAACTTTTTAGATGTTAGTTTTGACAATTGATTTAAAAAATGTAAACATCCAAAATCTAAAATCGGAAGCAAAGAAACTCGATAAAGTGGCCACTGTAAAAATCCAAAATCTCAAACATAAAGCTGGCAAGTGGAGAAGGGAACGTTAGTAGAATTTAGAGTGCACGGCGACCGCCGTCTGGCCGTTGCCGATCGCCCCGATGGCAAAAAAAACTGGGTGGTGGTAGACGAAAACGGTCAACCGCACAGCATACCGCCCAAACAAATCAGCTACGAAGCAGTCGGAGAAACTTACAAACACTCCGACATTTCCAAATTTCTCAAAGAAGTAGAAGCTTATTCAGATCCCTCGAGTCTAGAAGTAGCTTGGGAACTTCTAGTGGGTGACGGAGAAAACACAGATCCAGAATCCCTCGCCGTGCTGCTATTTTCCGATCGCACTCCGGCGCAATGTTATGCAGCTTATTGTTTGCTATCAACAGACAAACTGTATTTCAAACAAAAGGGCGATCGCTACGAACCGCGATCGGCCGCCCAAGTAGCAGAAATCAAACACCAGCAAGAAGTAGAACAGCAACGACACCAAGAATCCCAAGGATTTTGGGATCGAGTCAAACAGCGGCTGGCTGGGGAAAATGTAGATTGGCTTCCTAGCGATCGAACTCGCCTCGACGCCCTAGAACGTTTTGCTACCCTCGGAGAAGAAGCAACTCACCGCACGCCGGCTTTAGAAACTTTAGCCAGCTTACAACGTTCCGAAAACCCGGAAGCAGCCTTTGGACTCCTAGTCGATCTAGGCCTGTGGAGCCACCACGAAAACCTGTTTTTGCGGCGCAGCCAAATTCCCCTACAATTCTCCGCAAAGGTATTAGAAGTGGCCCAAAGCTGCCTGGAAAATCCCCCAACCGACTCAGACACAAATCGTCTCGATTTAACTCATCTCAAGGTTTACACGATCGACGACGAAAGCACCACCGAAATCGACGACGGACTCAGCTTAGAATTCCTCGAAAACGGCCAGCAGCGCCTGTGGATACACATAGCAGATCCTACCCGCTTGCTTTCCCCCGGAGACGAACTCGACCTCGAAGCCAGAAAACGCACCACTACGGTTTATTTACCCACGGGTATGATCCCGATGTTTCCGCCAGCTTTGGCGACTGGGCCAATGAGTTTAATTCAAGGTAAAGAGTGCAGCGCTCTCAGCTTTAGCGTCACCTTAGATGAAACCGGTGCGGCCCAAGATTACAGCATCCACATCAGCAAGATTAAACCTACTTACCGCTTAACCTACGATGACGTAGATGAAATGCTGGAGTTGGGAATTGAAGCAGAACCGGAAATAGGCGCGATCGCCGCTTTGGCAAAACTTCGCCAAAAATGGCGGGAAGCCCAAGGCGCCATCAGCATTTTTATGCCGGAATCCGTCATCAAAGTCCACGGCGACGACATCAAAATCCACGTCATCGACGACTCTACAGCCAGATTGCTAGTAGCAGAAATGATGATTTTAGCCGGCGAAGTAGCTGCCCGCTACGGTCAAACTCACAGCCTGCCCATACCGTACCGCTATCAGCCGCAGCCGGAACTCCCCCCAGAGGAAGAACTCCTGGCCGTGCCCGCTGGCCCAGCCCGCGCTTGCGCCGTGCGCCGCTGTATGCCGCGCAGCGAAATGGGTCTGACCCCCGGACGCCATTCAGGCTTGGGTTTGGAATCCTACACCCAAGTTACTTCTCCCATCCGCCGCTATACCGACTTGCTGACTCACTTCCAAATTAAAGCCCACCTGCGGGACGAACCCCTGCCTTTTTCGGCCCAAGAAATACAGGACATCGTGATGTGTCTCGGTACCGCAGTTAGAGAAGCCTCTACTGTGGAACGCCAAACTAACCGCTATTGGGGATTGGAATATTTGCGGCGCAATCCCGATGAGGTTTGGGAAGCTTTGATGCTGCGCTGGTTGAGGGAAGATAGCAATCTGGCATTGATTTTGTTGGAAGAGTTGGGTTTGGAGTTGGCGATGCGATTTGGTCGATCGGTCGAAATTGGCGATCGGCTAGAAGTCAAAGTCACTCACTGCGATCCGCGATCGGACGTGATTAACTTCCAAGAAGTCATTCTTGAAGCCGCACAATAGGATTTTAGATTTTAGATTTTAGATTTTGGATTGCCAAAATCTTAGTGAGAGGAGTTATGCACTTGTGGCTATAAACCAATAAGCTTAAGTTAGCAATCTCATTGAAGTGGGTTTTGTTTCTGTTTGTAGTGCGGACTTCAGTCCGCTTTCAGGCTGCGGACTAAAGTCCGCACTACGAACGGTTTGTAGTGCGGACTTCAGTCCGCTTTCAGGCTGCGGACTAAAGTCCGCACTACGAACGAATCTGATTGCTATCGATCGGACACGATCTGAACTAAAATCTAAAATTTAAAATCGCCAAATGCCGAATTCAATTAACCAAGTTCAGCCACCGCTGGAATTCATACCCCCAGCCTACAACCCCTTAATCGTCCGGGGTTGTCAGCAAATACTCCCTTGGTGGCTGCGATTTAAGACGAATATCAGCCACATTCAAGCCGAAAACGTCGAAACCCTCGCCGAATTATTCCACCAATTTCAAAATCAGAAAGTTCGCTTCTTGCTAGCCTTCCGCCATCCCAACTCAGAAGATCCCTACTGCTTGGGACAACTGGTTTGGAAACTCGTTCCCCAGGCGGCGCGCGCCAAGGGCATTTCGCTGCAATCCCCCGTACATTCCCACTTTATCTACGATCGCGGAATTCCCCTGTGGGCCGGTTCTGGCGTCGGCTGGCTGTATTCGAGCCTCGGCGGTACTCCGATCGTCCGCGGTAAAATCGATCGCGCTGGATTGCGATCGGCCCGCGATTTATTCGCCAACAGCCAATTCCCGATCGCCGCCGCCCCAGAAGGTGCCACCAACGGTCACAATGAAATAGTCAGCCCCCTAGAACCCGGAATCGCTCAAATGGGCTTCTGGTGCGTGGAAGACTTGCTAAAAGCCGGACGCACTGAGGAAAAAGTGTTAATTGTGCCGATCGGCATTCAATACCGCTATGTCAATCCGCCTTGGGAACCATTAGAAAAACTTTTAACTCAATTAGAAATAGATTGCGGACTTCCAGCCTTAGAACCCACCGAGATTGCTAAATTAGAGGCAGAAAATCTCGCTCCCGCAGACCAGCATCACAAATTCCAATATCTGCGCCTGATTCGAGTTGGCAGCCATTTGCTAACAGTAATGGAACAGTTTTATGCCCGTTTTTACCATCGAAATTTACAGTTAAAAACATCTTCTTTGACATCACTATCGCTGCCCGAAACAACGGCAAACGATTCGGACAATGAAGCGATGATTGCTCGACTGACAGCACTGTTAGACGTGGCTTTGCAAGTAGCAGAAGAATATTTTAACTTGAAGCCCAAAGGCAGTTTGATCGACCGCTGCCGCCGTCTGGAACAAGCAGGCTGGGACTATATTTATCGAGAAGATATCAAAGATATTGCAGCACTTTGTGCCTTAGAAAGAGGATTAGCCGATCGCCTCGCTGAAGAAGCAAATCTGCGGATGTGGCATATGAGACTTGTTGAAAGTTTCGTCTCCGTCACCGGCAGGTACGTCCAAGAAAAGCTGACAGCCGAACGTTTGGCAGAAACCACATTGCTGCTGTGGGACGTACTGACTCGCATCAAAGGCGGAAATCCTTTCGGCAGGCCTTCTTTGGGCAAACAGCAGGTACAAATGACCGTGGGCGAACCAATCTCAGTGGGCGATCGCTGGGAAGCATATCAAACCAGTCGCAGGTTAGCAGTTGCCGAACTCACCCAAGACTTGCAATCCGCTTTAGAAGGAATGATTAAATCTTAATTACTCCGAATCTGCAATTAGGAATAGAGAAAAGAGAAGTAGGAAAAGAGAAGCAGGAAGAGAGAAGCAAAAATAAGGATGATATAGCAACCGCCACATAGGTTAGGACATAAATAATAGAATGAATAGATCCTATAACCCTTTAGCATAAACGGTTTGATTCTCGTACTATGTAACTGTCAACTGTCAACTGTCAACCCCTCGACTTCGCGGGCGGGCTAGCTGTCAACTGTCAACTGTCAACTGCTATATCTTGCCTTTCTGTTCCCGATCGGTTTGGGATTCGTCATGAATAGACCTCTTGCAAAAGTCTTTTCGATCTAATTTTGGAACGGGCTATAATGCCCGTTCCACAGAAAAAAATATTGTTGTGGAACGGGCATTATAGCCCATTTCTCACTATTTTTGCAAGAGGTCTAATGAAACAACTTGTTATAAACTTGGGGAAGATGTATAATAAACGACAACTAATATCCAGTGCCAGTTAATCACTGACAATCAAGTTGTTGGCTAGAGGCATTTTATATTTTTGAATAATAAATTTCTCACGCTCAACTTAATCAGAATGAATGTTTTAACCGGACTAGATTTAACAATAAACCCTCGATAATGAACAAACAAAAATAACCGATGAATAGCAAACATATCGATTTATCTACTAACTCAATTAAAGTAAAACTGCTGAATCATTTAGCGCAGGAATTGCTCACCCCGCTCACTTCTGTCCTCGGCATGGCAAGCGTGTTGAACCAAGAAATTTACGGCCCCTTAACGAGCAAGCAAAAAGAATATATTGACGTAATTCAAGACAGCAGCCGATCTTTGCGATCGCTAGTTGAAGAAATTTTGGAACTGGCAGAACTAGACGATACCGCTTTCACCTTGAAGCGAACCGCAGTTGATATAGAAACTTTGTGTCACCAAGTGGTGACAACCCTGTCGCCGGCAGCCTCTAGACGAGAGCAAGAAATTAACTTGTCGATGGGGCCCGGGCCGCGCATCTGGTTGGCCGATAAGGATAAAGTTCAGCAAATGCTGCACCACTTAATTTTTAGCATTATTCAATCCGCTGGTGCAGGCAGCGTGATTAGAGTCCACGTTTCTCGGAAAGAAGAGGGTATCAATATCGGAGTTTGGGTTTTTCATCCTTGGTTGGGAGAAAGTTTGCCCCATGCTAAACTCTACTCCGACTACTTGTTGATGGTCGGAGCCGATAGCGGTGCGCGATCGAACCCCGAAACCGACTCCCCCGAACTCGAACCGGAACTCCCGTCACAGACACAGGCTTCGCAGCGATTAACGCTGGCGTTTTCTGAGTTGGCGGCTTTGGTAGTTGAGAATGCAGCGGATACCGCACCGGTGTTAGCTGGTTACGGCGCCAGGGAACGCTTGGGGCTGCTGCTTTGCTGCCAGTTGGTGGAAATTCAAGGCGGCAAACTCTCGATTCAAGGCACTCCGGAATCTGGATATCGCTACGTACTCTGGCTCCCCTGTACCAATGCTACGGAGTTGCTGGAAAGGTAAAAAGAGTTGACAGTTGACAGTTGGTAGTTGTCAGTTGGCAGTTGTCAGTTGGCAGTTGTCATTGGAAGCAATTACCAATTACCAATTACCAATTCCCACCCTTCGACTTCGCGAGCGGGCAAGATGACCAATGCCCGATACCCGATGCCCGATGCCCCATTCCCCATGCCCCATTCCCCATTCCCCATTCCCATTATTTAAGTACAAATCTAAAAGAGAAATGAACTCAGTTTGGCAACAGTTAACTATGGCAAATTTGCCGCTCTCTCAGTGGCAAAGTGGCAGTTATTTATTGAATTTGGCGATCGGCAATGCGCGCAGTTGGCGGCAGGGTAGCTGGCTGATGCAGTGGGCGGAACCCCTGGGTTTTGGTTTGCTCGCCTTGACGTTCGGTATGGGCCCGTTTGTAAACAACGCCCTGGTGGGGGTGTTGATGGCTGCTGGCGCTGCATTTTGGGTGCTGCTGACTGTTTCGGACGATCGCGCGATCGCCCTCACACCCATTCACTTACTGGTACTTTTGTACTGGGGCATTGCTACCGTCGCCACAGCAATGTCGCCGGTGAAAGCCGCCGCTTTTACGGGTTGGAGCAAACTAACCCTGTATTTGCTCTTTTTCGCACTGATGGCGCGGATATTGCGAGATTCCCGTTGGCGATCGTGGTTAATCGCCGTATATTTGAACGTCGCTCTAGTTGTCAGTTTCTACGGCGTGCGGCAGTGGATTGACAAAGTGCCGCCATTAGCTACTTGGAACGATCCAACTTCTAGTCAAGCCAATCTCACGCGAGTTTACAGTTTTTTGGGCAATCCCAACTTGCTCGGTTCCTATTTGCTGCCGGCAATTGCATTAAGCGCCGCCGCACTTTTTGTGTGGAAAGGATGGGGTACCAAACTTTTAGCGCTGACGATGTTGGTGGTGAATTGCGCGTGTTTGCGCTACACCGACAGCCGGGGTGCTTGGATCGGTTTTGTGGCTCTGCTTGTGGTATTTTTGGTGCTGCTTTGGTACTGGTACAGCCCTTTGATGCCTCGGTTCTGGCGGACTTTGGCGCTGCCGTTAGGGTTAGGAGGTTTGGCTGGGGCGTTAATTTTGGGAGTGCTTTTGGTGCCAGCCTTGCGCGATCGAGTTTCGAGTATGTTTGTCGGCCGCGGCGACAGCAGCAACAATTTTCGGATTAATGTTTGGACGGCGGTGATTGACATGATTCGCGATCGGCCAATTATCGGCATTGGCCCGGGAAACACTGCTTTCAATAAAGTTTATCCGCTTTATATGAAACCGAAATTCACTGCTTTGAGTGCTTATTCCGTGCTGTTGGAAATAGCGGTTGAAACTGGTTTTATCGGTTTAATGTGTTTCCTGTGGCTGATGACTGTTACCGTCAATCAAGGTTTGTTGCAGATCAAAAAATTGCGCGACGCACAATTTAACAGCTCTCATTTAGAGGAAGAATCCCCAAATCTCAAATCCCAAATCCCAAATCTCAAATCGAATCAGGGGTTTTGGTTGATGGGGGCGATCGCAACTTTAGCCGGAATGATGGCCCACGGTTTTGTCGATACCGTTTGGTACCGACCAGAAGTTAATATGCTTTGGTGGTTGATGGTGGCGATTATTGCTAGTTTTTACCGCAACTCCCAGCAGCAGCAAGATTCAGCTTTGACGGAGGCCGAGTAAATAGAAGTCCTGGCGGGGTTTTCTCCCCGCTCTCGTGCGGATGCCAGCAAGAGAGATGCTATAAATGGCGGTACATGGTGGCTGTAGGAAAAAAGCAATTATCAATAGTGATACCAGTTCAAAAAAAGAATGCAGCTTTATGCAAGCTGCAAACCATGATAGTCATAAGTCATTTCTAATTCTTCAATTATTTAATCTCAAATCTAAAATCGTATAAGGTGCGCACGGCGCACCTACATAACACTACTACATACTACATACCTGTTGGTGTCAAGTGCTGATGGCGTACTCTACACAATTCCTTGAAAATAACTCTTATTCTTCGCTCTCCGAAGGCATGACCAAATTCGGACACCTATAATATCCATCTCTATCTTTGCACTGCCGCCACGTTGACTGATTCGAGTTTAACAGCGTTTCGACTGATTCATTAACAGTAGGTTTAACAGTCGCAGGAGTTGGCAGTGCTGTTGAGGCTTGACTTAGCTCCAGTACCGTGATAATTGCCAGTATGGTTGATGAAAACAAAACTGTGCGTTTCATTTATTTGTTTTTTCCTCTTTTAATCGTTGACGTGCCATTCCTATCCATATATCCTCATCGAATTCTTGGGAATCCGCATACTTTAGACAAGTTTTCCACTGCGGTAGCGCTTCCTTAGTTTTTTTCATCCCTTCTAGGACTTGCGCTTTTAAGCAGTAAGTTGCTGGTCTTTCACTATCAAGTTTAATCGCTGCATCCAGATGTTGCAATGCCTCGGAATATCGACCCTGTTTCAGCCGAGCCCATCCCAAATTTTTGAGTAAAGAATATTTTACTCGATCGTCCTCAGCTAATTTCAAACCTTGGAACAGCAAGTGAACGGCCGCAGGATAGTTTTTCTTCTCTACTATATATAATCGAGCTAGATTGCTGTAAGCAGCAGGCATACCGAGTTTGGCAGCTTGCAGATATTTTCCTCGGGCGCATTCTAAATCTTGCACCTCTTCGCAAAGCCATCCCAAATTGTACAAAGCTGGTCGGCTTTTGGGGTCTACGGAGAGCGCTAACTCATAGGCTTGTTGAGTATCAGCCAATCGATTGCCTTTGTAGTTTTCCAACCCCATATTATTAAAAAGTGATGCGAGTTCCGGCAACCCAAATTGCCAGCCGCCCAAGCCTACTGTTAGCATCAGCAGGAATGCCGCCCACTTGGAGTGATGATGCTTTTTTGCTGGCTCTTTCATAACATTAAAAATGTTAGCTAATGGTGTCGTTTTTAGCATATTTTAACTTGAGAGTTGGGGGATATTTACTGGTCGATATTTAATTGCCACCCTCATGGCATCATAATCTTACGAAATGACTCAGGCTTGAGCCGATTTCTGAGCTCTAGTTTGCAACTCCACAGCCGAATGCTTGCGTCATGCTGCGACTACCTAGATGTATTCGAGCATAAGTTGATCCTTCCTGAGACTCCACAAGCAATCCGGATATTTTCAGAAATTAGCAAGAAGCAAGCGGGCAGAGGGCAGCGGGCAGGATTTTGGCAGTCTTATAAGTAATAATACTTAGTCATAATGGCGCTCGACAGTATGTGACTGTATCAGGGCATAAAAATCGAGTAGTTGTAGGGTGCGGATCCATCAAAAATCTCTCAATAAAAATCGACAATCTTACAGCGACGCACCTGACAAACTCTCGGCCTCGTAAACAAACCAAACTATTATTTTGTAGCCAATATCTTTAGAAATGGTATAATAGATAAAATCGATTGCGCTGAAATAACTCTAATTAACTTTATAGTGAAGACATCCGTCCTCAAAATTCTAAATGGGGATATCGAACAATTTTATGATGACTAATTAACCAGAATAAATCTCAAATAATACCAATTTGAAAATGTATTGCTACAATCCTCAATCTGATCCAAATTATCTTTCATTCGCGCCTGTCCCGCGCCGGACAAAGCATTGCCGTTTCCCTACAGATAATCGCCTCTGATTTATACCATTTCTCTCAAGTCTTGCTACAACATCATGTTGGTGCGGACTGAAACGGAGGATTGTTTACAGCGGCCTTTGAAGAACCCAGGTGCGGATCCATGAGATTGTCGATTTTTATTGAGGGATTTTTAATGGATCCGCACCCTACAGCTACTAATGACTAATGACTAATGACTAATGACTAATGACTGATGACTGATCGCTGATGACTAAAATTGCTTCATCGCACGTTCCATATCCCGCTTGTCTTCGCGTTTCTTCAAATCTTCGCGCTTGTCGTGCAGTTTTTTCCCTTTCCCCAAACCGATATCAAGTTTTACCCAGCCACCTTTCAAATACATTTTTAAAGGCACTAAAGTCAAGCCTTTTTCTTCCACTTTGCCGATTAATTTGCGAATTTCTTGCTTGTGCATCAGCAATTTGCGGGTGCGGCGAGGCTCGTGATTAAAATAGTTGCTAGCACTTCTCCAGGGCGAAATATGAACGTTGATCAACCATATTTCCCCGTTCTTCACCAAGGCGTATCCGTCCCGCAAATTGGCTTTTCCTTCCCGAATAGATTTGACTTCGGTTCCTTTTAGCTCGATGCCCACCTGATATGTATCTATAATTTCATACAGATGGCGCGCTTGTCGATTATCGCTAAGAATTTTGTATCCAGGACTTTTTTCGCTCATTTTTACCTCCGCTAAAATCATTATAACGCTAGCTAGCATCTCTGTAGAGGAAATAGAAGCTTGACAAAACTTAAATAATCGGTCTAGGCATTACCAATTTTGCTGAGATAAGATGTCACCAATGTGAATGTCAAGCGGTATCATGCAACGCACCAACATTCCCGATTCGGGAATTCCCGATTCTGTTAGTCCCCCTCAGGCGGTTAATTTGGTTTGGCTGGCTCCTTTTTTGCTGGCGCTTGCTTGGTTTTGCGCCAATATCTCGGCTGTTAAGTGGCTGTTATCCTCGTTTGTTGAGATACCGACACTTTACAAGATAGCAATTGGTTTTCTGATTGTAGCATTAGTAGGGCGATCGCTCAGTTCGGGCGATCGGCCGCTCGCCCTTTCCCCAAACATCGTTTTGAGGCGCAATCCGCTGCTGTTGATGTTGGGTGCAGGTGTTTTGTCGATCGCCCTTGGGTGCACAATTAATATCCCACAAGTTAGCGTAATGCTATTTATCCTCGGAACTTACGGGCTGTGCGGCTTGTTTGCGGAGCCGAACTTTTGGCGAAAAAACTTGCCAGTTGCGGGCTTGCTGGCCTGTATTTTACCATTCAACAGTCAGTTTAATAGCGGATTGGGTTTGCCGGCGCGAGTGCTAACTGCTCAGGTAGTAGAAAAATTTCTCTCTATTTTCCAAATCGGGGCTATTTCTTCCTACGATATCATCGTTTTGGAAAACGGCATCGCTCACGTTGACGTACCTTGCAGCGGCATTAAAACACTCTTAGTCGGGACGCTATTTTTGCTAGCTGCCACCTGGTTAGAAGGCCGCCAATTGAATTTTAAATGGCTGGCAGTATGCGCTGCTAACTTTTTAATGTTAGTGTCTGCTAACGCTTTGCGGGTTGCGGTCTTAGTGTTAGTCGCCCAAGTTTTCCAACAGCCAACTTATGCCGAAATCCTGCACGTCCCCTTGGGAATTGTCGGTTTAGTTTGCGCTTGTTTTTTAAGTTGGTTGATGCTGCAAAAAGTTCCTAAATTTCCGACCACAAAACAAATTGATTTTAACTCGCAACGAGATTCGGAAATACTCAAAAATCAGCCTCTGGCAAAACCCGGACTAATTGCGACGGTGGCTGTTTTGGCAGTAATTTCTCAATTGTATCATGTAGAAAGTACAAAAATAGCGATCGCCCCTTTACAACTACCAACACAAATTATATCCGAAGCCATCCCCCTGAATCCCAGCGAACAAAGATTCTTCGGCAATTACCCAGACACAAAAGCAGAAAAAAAGAGATTTGTCTCAGGTAACTTGCACGGTTCCATGCTCGCAGTAGCCAGCACATCTTGGCAGACTTATCACGCACCAGAATTGTGCTTTGTCACCAGCGGCATCTCCGTCAATCGCATAGAACAAAAACAGCTAACTCCTGCCGTAACCGCTCGCTGGCTGTATCTGAGGGACAACCAACTATCCGCTGCATACTGGCTGCAATCTTCAGGGCAAACAACGGATAACTTCTTGTCGCGCATCGGCAGCGACATCACCCATCGCAATCAGACTTGGGTGCTAGTTTCCATTCTTTTTGACAGTGCCGTAAATCCAGATAGTCCTGAGGTAGAAGAGTTTACTGCCCGCGTACACAATGCTGTAAAACAAAGCTTAACAGGAGCAAAAAATGAAAGCAAAGCAAGTATTTGATGCAATTTTCAAAATAATTTTCTGGGTGTGGAACCTGACATTTTTGTCAATTGTTTATCTAGGAATTTTGCCCTACCTGGCAATTCCCTTAATTCAAGCAACAATAGAGGGAATTATTCCCCTTGAATTTTCCTTAACCCTAACAGCACTGATAGCAGTGCCGACAATATCTACCATAGTCGGAGCAAGGCGTTTTCAAAAGCAACCGCTACAGCTAATGCGCTTGTTTTACGGAGTAGAAGCGCCGTTATTTTTACTCTGCTTAATCAGGCTATTTTTGCTGCGAGAACTGAATCCAGCCAGCTCGCTAATTATCGCAACAATCGTTTTGTGCATCGCAGCATTTTTAGTCGAAATGCTGTACGGATATTTGGGAAAAATAGAAAACGGGCGGCCAGAAACCGGGTTTTTTTACGATAATACTTCGTTACAGCCCACAGTTGAGGTAAAAAACCCGGTTTCTTCTATCGGAGTGGGTAACTCCTCTCAAGATGCTGTCAACAGAAAGCCAAGTTCGATTGGATTCATGGGAAACAAGCGCAGTGCGTGGATACAGTTAGCATTTCACAGCTTAATGTTGTTAGTGGGAACTTGGGCGGCAACCTTGCTGATGTTTTATGCTCTACCTGTCGCACTTACGATAACTGTTGCATTTTTTAGTTTTGCCTGGGTAGTACCACTGCTCAACTCTCTACAATACATTTCATTTGAGATAATTTGGTGGCTACCATTATCCTTGATTTTGTTTGGTTTTACCTCCAGCTTATTCGTGGTAATGCCTTCCCTTTACGGCTTTCTGTACATCCAATCCGGGCGCAAAATATTAAACAGTTTCGCTTCCCAATACGGAAAAAATCAAGCAATAATGGGCAGCTTGGGAGTTATGGCGGCTTGGCTGGCGATTTTCGCAGCTTTGCTACAGCAGCCCCAAATTCAAGCGATGAAAATTCTGGCTACTCCCGCAGCCAATGAGACTGCGCGTCAAACTTTATTAGCCAAGTCCGATCTGATTCGATCCGGCTTAGTTAACGCTTATTTATCTCCGTACCGCTATCTCAGCACTGTGGGAGAAAACAACCACATTTATGAGATGTACAAAAATACTTTCAGTTTGCCTGACGGAGCGGCTCGCAACGTGCAGAACAGCTATAATTTTTTAATGTCGCCGTTTTTGTATCAAGGCTCAGGTTCCGATGTTAAAAAAGCCGAAAAACTCTACGCTGGATTCTTCGATACCGAAATCCAAAAAGGCGACGCAGCAGCAGTAAAGCACGCAGTGCAGTCAACATCTAACCGCGAAGAAGCTAAAGCAGGTTTGCTGAATGTCAATGAGGAAAAAGTATGGTTGCAGTCGCAAGAAGTTACAGTCACAGAAAAGGGCGATTGGGCTGACGTTCAACTCTACGAAGTTTACAAAAATCAAACGCCCAACTTGCAAGAAGTATTCTATTACTTCTCTCTGCCGGAAAGCGCCGCAGTTACCGGAGTTTGGCTGGGCGATACTGGCGATTTGAAAAGGCGTTTTGCATTTACTGTGTCGCCCCGAGGTGCCGCACAACAAGTTTACAACCAGCAGGTGAGAGAAAGCGTAGATCCGGCTTTGCTCGAACAAATTGGCCCGAAACAATACCGCTTGCGAGCTTTTCCCATCCCTGCTAAACGAGAGTTTTCGCGCACGCAAACTGACGCACCAACGGAGATGAATCTGTGGCTGACTTACAAAGTGATGCGACAGCCGCAGGGTTGGGCGATGCCGAAGTTGGCTGAAAAACGCAATATTTTTTGGAATCAAAATACTCGCCGAGTAGTAGCAGGAAAGGAGATTAAATACAGCCTGAAAGAGGCCAAGGAAACTTGGCTGCCGGGATTTGTGCCAGCAGTTTCGCAGCAGCAACCAATACCGCGTTTAGCAAATTTGCCGGGAGAAAATACGATTTCGGCTAAGCCGCTGGTTGAGGCAAATTACTCGCTGCCGCGGGGCAAAAAGTTGGCAGTGATTCTCGATACTTCCCGCAGCATGGCGGGGGAAACGAAGGAGGTTAAGGAGAATTTTGAATGGTTGAAAGCGAATAGTTTAAAAGGAAATACGGTTGATTTGTATGTGGCTAGTGCTGCGGGGATGCCGCCGAAGTTGGTGGAAGATTTGCGGAGTTTTGATGTTGGAAAGTTGACGTTTTATGGTACGCTCCAACTTAAGGATATTCTGCAACAGTTTGCACAGTTGCGCGGCGATCGAACTTACGATACTGTATTCTTGGTGAGCGATCGCCACAGCTACGAGTTATCGGACGATCGCAAAATCAGCGTTTCCCTAGCTGCACCCCTGTGGACAGTGCATTTGGGAGGTTTGCCCCCAGGCTATGACGATGGAACTTTAAAGCTGATTCAAGATAGCGGCGGCGGAGTTTCTACGGATATCAAAGAGGCGATGCAGCGAGTGGCGACGACAGCAGCTTCGGGTAAGTCTGCAATCAGTGTTGTTGATGGCTATGTTTGGAGTTACAGCAAAACTCCGAAGGCGGCGACAGCGGTGGCGAAAATCACAGACGATCCAAATGAGGGTTTTAAACCGATAGCTGCGCGGCAGTTGATAACCGCACTTAGCAAAGAGAAAACTGCCAATCAGTTGACTCAGTTGGATGCGATGCACTCGTTGGCTAAAACCTTTAAGGTGGTGACACCGTATTCTTCGATGATTGTGTTGGTTAATGACGAGCAAAGACAGCAGCTAAAGGCGGCGGAAGCTAAGAGCGATCGATTCGATCGCAAGGTAGAATCTGGTAAGGAACAGTTGAGCAAACCGAACAATCCTCTCAACGTTTCTGGGGTTCCTGAGCCGGAAGAATGGCTGCTTTTGATCGTTGGGGCGATCGGGCTTTTAGCGGTTTTCCTCCGCCAGCGACGCGCGAAAATGATTGGTTGAACTCTGCAATCAACTGGTTCCCAGGCTCTGCCGGGGAACCGATATAAGCGAGGCTCTGCCTCGCTTTGGAAAGATGAAAATGGAGGCAGAGCCTCCGGATATGCGTTATCAGGCAGAGCCTGATAACGAGTAATAAGGACTAAAGTCATTACTACGAACCAATTTCTACAAAAACGATCTCGCCCTCAATCTTGACCGGGTAAGATTCCAAGGAATCGGGTGAATTCAAACATTTACCAGTATCTAACTTGAACTGAAATTTGTGAAACGGACAAGTAATGATGCCATTACTTACTTTCCCCATATCGATCGGATATTCCAAATGAGAGCAAGCATTGCGGTAACAAGTCACCTTCGCACCTTGGCGATTCAAAATCAGCGAAGTATCCTCAACTTTCACCTTCAAAATACCCAATTCTGGAACTTGATTTAGCGCCGTTATCTCTACCCACATATGATTTTTTGGTTTAAATAAATTATGACAGACTGATTGGCGATCGCCCTGAGCATCAGGATAAGTTCCAGGTAGCAAATGTAGCTCAGCTATGAGATAATATATCAAAAATTTCTATTTATGAAATTCAAAATCTTGACGGGACTCCTGACAGGGTTAGTAGTTTCTACTAGCACAACTGCGCTGTTTTGTCAACCCAGCCGTGCGGGAAATAATAGCTTTTTCTGCGCTACTCTCAACAGACAGCCTGTCACCTTGGTTCGCACCCCACGGGGGAATGTGCCACTCGTCCGCTGGACTTCTAACAACTATTTTCCACCGCCGTGGACGGCCCAAAAACGCTGCCAAGAGGTAGGTCGAAGATTTCAGCGAAACTACGACAACGGTACTCTCAAATATATTAACACTGGAATTCTGAACGGAGAACCGGTGGTGCTGCTGTTAACAAAGACGATAGTTGTACGAATAGGACTTTGCTATTCACTCTCAAGCGGGGGAGTGATGCTGATGCTACTTTGCAAAGATTGAGGGATCGTCGCGGGTTGGCCTCTGGATATGTACTATCTGAAACTGGGCCTGGTTCTGTTGATGTGGATAGATATCTGGAGGAGACACCTGTTGAGGAAAATGTTTCTCCTATTTCACCATAGTCGATTCGTATTCATTATGGGCGATCGATCCCCCTAGCGCGTGTTTTCCAACCCGGAGATCCCCCCTAGCCCCCCTTAGTAAGGGGGGGACAAGAGAGCATTTAAAGTCCCCCTTATTAAGGGGGATTTAGGGGGATCGAGCCTTCTCTAAAAACGATAGAAACACAGGACAACTCAAAGTCCCCTTTATTAAGGAGGATTTAGGGGGAGCGAGCCTTCGATAAAAATGAGATTTCCCAAGGTATAAATTAACTTCTGTTGAAGTCATCTCTTCTATTAACAAATAAAATCAATGAACTTCTCTAACAAACTTCCCATCGCCTTAATCGGTACAGTTGCAACTATTGTCATCGCACAACCAACCGCAGTTTTCGCAATATCTGCTGATGAAGTAGGCAAAATAGCTAAATCAATCACAGTCCTGATTGACAGTAAAAATCCTGGTTCGGGAATCATTATTAAACGGAATGGCAACACTTACACGGTGCTGACTGCCCGTCACGTTTTCAAAGATGCTCAAGCTAAATATGAGATTGTCACCCCTGATGACAAGCGGTATTTGCTCAATTACAGCAGTGTCAAAAAACTGCCAAATATTGACTTAGCAGTTGTCGAGTTTACCAGCAGTCAAACTTACAGCGTTGCTAAGATTGGCAACTCGGATTTTGCGACAGAAGGGAAAGCTGCTTATGTGGCTGGGTTTCCGAAGACTTCAGCGGCGATTAATAGTTCGATTTACAATTTCACGGATGGGCGGATTACTGCTAATGCTTCTCGACCTTTAGAAGATAGTTATGCGTTGGTTTATAGTAATAATACGTTGCCGGGAATGAGCGGGGGCCGGTGTTGAATGAGAATGGCGAGGTGGTGGGAATTCACGGGAGGGCGGATACGAGGGCGGCGGAATCTAGCAGTATTAATCAGGATATTCAAATTGCTAAGACTGGTTTTAATCTGGGGATTCCGATTAATACGAGTTTGAGATTGTTGGCTTCATCTCAAGTGGATTTAGGGGTGAAGGTTCCGAGTGCACCTGTGGCAACAGGGCCGAAGGCTGATGATTTTTATATTCAGGGTGGGGATAAGTATGAAAAAGGAGATTATCAGGGTGCTATAGCCGATTATAACCAAGCTTTGCAAATTAATCCTAATTATGCCAAGGCTTATCAGAATCGGGGGGTTGCCCGCCGTCGTTTAGGAGAAAATCAGGGTGCTATAGGCGATTACAACCAAGCTTTACGAATTGATCCTAACTTTGCCTTAGCCTATAGCAACCGTGGAAATGCCCGCCGTGGTTTAGGAGACAATCAGGGTGCTATAGCCGATTACAACCAAGCTTTGCGAATTAATCCTAACTTTGCCGAAGCCTATTACAACCGTGGAAATGCCCGCCGTGGTTTAGGAGACAATCAGGGTGCTATAGCCGATTACAACGAGGCTTTGCGAATTAATCCTAACTTTGCCGAAGCCTACAACAACCGGGGAATTGCCCGCTATAAATTAGGAGATAAGCAGGGTGCTGTAGCCGATTACAACGAAGCTTTGCGAATTAATCCTAACGATGCCGAAGCCTACAACAACCGGGGAGCTGTCCGCTCTAAATTAGGAGATAAGCAGGGTGCAATTCAAGACTTTCAGAAAGCAGCCAACTTATTGCAGCAGCAAGGAGATCGAGAGAGCTATCAAAAAGTCCTTGACAATCTTAGGATACTTCAAGGAACTGCAACAACTTCCCAAACATCAAGCGTATTACTAACCGCTAATAGCTCATTAATACCCGGTAGATCCTCTGCCCTTCCCTCTGATGGAAGTTTGTACGAGCAACATAGCTTTGTAGGTCGTGCCGGTCAATCAGTTACAATTAGCGTAGAAAGTAGCGATTTTGATACCTATGTCGCACTCTTTGGCCCTGATGGAAAACTGTTAGCAAAAAATGACGACATCAGCAAATCAAATTCCAATTCAGCCCTCACCTTCACCTTACCCGCCAGCGGCCGCTATATCGTAGTTGTTAATGCTTATAAAAAAGGCGAAAGAGGTAGATACACTTTGACAGTCCGCTAGTATTCAATGTTGACGATGCTTACATTTATCAGATTGAGTGATTGCGTTCAATCTGAATACGATCGGGAGGATTTACTCACTGCGACTAAAGAAACCGGGTTTTTACCTAATCTGTCGGCTGCCACGAATATTTTTCGTAAAAAACCAGGTTTCACAGCCCCAGCCAATGCTATTATACTGATAATTTGTCAGCCTCCAAATTCAAATTAATGGCAAGATTACCAGACCAAACTATCAGCAATATTTTCAAATTACAACAGCGGTTAGTCGCACTTCTCGACACAGCAACAGCAGCAGAATATTCCCTCTTACAGCAATTTGGCGAAACCCCGGAAACAATGCCTGAGTTAGAAGCAATTGATAATGTCAAGGAACGCCTGAGAATTCCCTACAACCGCTTGCACAGAATCTTGCAACAGGTGGCAGAATCTCAACCAGCAGCAACAGCCGATGTGCTAGACTTTTTGTATAGGACGATAGACCAAGGAGAGGCGATCGCCGATGCCTCAGAAGCCAGTATTCAAGAAATTAAAAGGAGTTGGAATCTGCCATGACTCAACAGCCAAGAATACCCGATTTAGAAACTAGACAGCAAAATGTTGCTAGAATGCGAGAATCTTGTCGCCTGCTTGATGCTTGGACGCTACAGTTAGATGAAGTGCTCGCAATGTTAGAAGCTGACAACCGCCGTCAGCGACAGGAACGTTTAGATGGTAAATATCGGCGAGTACCAGAAAAAGTAGCCGAATCCTAAATAATTGCCCGAATCCTTTGACTACAATATCTGTTGCTCATTTGATGGCAAAATAAAGGTTAACTATTATTATCTAATTTCAGGGGGAGAATTCGATCTGCAGTTAAAGTAATTACTTTGCCATCTTGCCAAATGCTAATTGATTCCCCTAATTTGCGGTGTTTTTCTATGGCTTTAGCAATTAAACCCGGAGAGCCCCCCTAACCCCCCTTAAAAAGGGGGGACAAGACGGTTCAAAGTCCCCCTTTTTAAGGGGGATGCGAGGGGGATCTGATTTGATTGATACTGTCACCATAATCTGACAACTGCCTCAATAAATTTATTTGGTGTCTTGAACTTCCAGCGACTTAATCATTTTCTCAACAACCGGCAAAAACTTATCGTACTTCCCCGCTTCCGCTTCATAGGTAATCAAATAAGCCTTGTCATGTTTCAGCGTCCAAACATTCAATTTTTTAAACTCTTCATTCCCTTCTTTGGTTGTATAAACAACTCTCTACCCATTTTTGCCAGCTAAAGTCGATTTTTCCTCTTTAGCTATCTTAGCATTTTTATCTAACTTCAGGATTTCTTGCTTAGATAAATTCGTATAGTCATCGAGGGTTTGATTGCTGGTAGGTTCGACTGTGACAATCAGCCGTTCTTGAAAGTCGCCCTCGCTTTCTTTCGGTGAAATAAATTGAACCACCTCTTTGGTAATGGCGTTAGACTCTTCTTGTTTAGTCCAATTATCGGGATATTTGATTTTAATGCCTTGGACTGTATTGTCATAACTTGCCAAATTGTCCGCAGCCTCCAATCCCATAAGTTTTCTAATTTCTGGTGTAAATAATGCTGCTACACCAAATATAGCAGCCAAACCAACCCCAAGCAAACCAATTTTATGATCTCGCGTCCAGTTACTCATTAATGTCAATAAGTTAGGAGATGATACTAGAGTAGAAGATGGTCGAACTATCCTCAAATTGTTGAAAGCTTGCAATACCTCTGCGGCTGACTGGTAGCGATCGCGAAAATGATAGCGCACCATTTTGTTTAAAATATTAGCAAAACCGGCGCTAACTGGGACGCGAGCGCGCCAAATAATTTCACCGTTAGCATTTTTTGGCAACTCGTGAGGAAGTATGCCAGTCAGCCATTCAATGCCAGTCACTCCCACAGCATAGATATCGCTGCTAAAGTTAGGCTGTCCGTTATTTTGTTCCGCTGGCATATAGCCACCAGTACCGATGCCAATAGTCGGCGGAGTTTGCCCTGTGGTGTTAGCTATTTGAGTGCTAATTCGTTTGACCGCCCCAAAGTCAATTAAGAATATTTTGCGGTCAGAATTGCGCCTCATTAAATTAGCAGGTTTAATATCCCGGTGGATGACTTTGTGATCCTGAACAAATACCAATATTTCTACGATGTCCTGCAAAATAGCCATAACTTCAGACTCGCTAAGCTGCTGGCCCGGAGTAATTTCTTTACTTAAATCTATCCCCTCAATCAACTCTTGAACTAAATAAAATTCTTGATTTTCCTCAAAATGATCCAAAAGTTCGGGAATCTGAGGATGAGTTCCTAGTTGGTGAAGGGTGTCTGTTTCTGTTTTAAATAAACGTCTAGCTATACTTAGAGTTTGCGGATCTGTAAACTGCGGCTTGAGTTGCTTGACGACACACCGAAGATTACCCGATCGCTTTTTATCTTCAGCCAGGTAAGTCTGACCGAATCCACCGCCTCCCAAGTGTTTTATGATGTGGTAGCGTCCTGCGAGTGTTTGTCCTTGCATGAGAGTTATGTTGGGTAGCAGTAGTGTCGGGGCTGAACTATTGATAGCTTAGTTTAGTTTAGGAAACCTGTCATCTTTAACGGCTAGGTTGAGACTA
Organism: Microcoleus sp. Aus8_D2; assembly: GCF_036702665.1. Taxonomy (NCBI): domain Bacteria; kingdom Bacillati; phylum Cyanobacteriota; class Cyanophyceae; order Oscillatoriales; family Microcoleaceae; genus Microcoleus; species Microcoleus sp. Aus8_D2. The sequence goes on along the minus strand of NZ_JAUBUN010000009.1, from coordinate 31,229 downwards.
TCTCGATTTTGTAGTTATAACAGTTGTCCCCTACGGATGAATCTGACTCAAAATCACCCGCAATCTGTCGTAATCATCCTTGAGCAAAACACTCAAACTCCTGCCCGCTTCCACCAACCAAGATCGATCGCGCATTCGCAACTGATAAATCTCCCGAATCGTCGCCGCTATTAGCGCATCCACCGGCGCATTAGTCACTCCCAGCAGCGTCCTCAAAAAATCCAACTGCACCGTAAAATCAATCACCTCATCCGGTTCGCACCGATAAACCGCCTGGTGAATTTGTGGCGGGCGCGGCGGCAAATACTGATAAATTGTACCCCTAGAGGAGCCGTTGCCGTTCAACCTTTCCGGGGGCTTCTCGAACCCCACAATCGCCACTCGAAACTCGGTTTTGAGCATCGCAAAAATCTGCGGTTGTTCTTCCCGCAACTCTTCCAGCGACAATCCCAAGGCGCGAGCTCTGTGCACGGAGTCGATCGGGCTAGTGGTAGCATAGTAAACCACGCCGTAGATTTGATTTTTTGATTCTTCATCTTGGGCCTTCACCCAACTCCCGAAAGGCGGCATCACCGGAAAACTCAAGTCATCAGGTTCTAAACATTGAGCCAAAAACTCCGTAGTTGCTGTCTCGATGACTTCGGCAATGCGATCGGGATGGCGCTCTTTTGTTGTAAATTGGGGTAAAGGTAAACGCATAGTTTTAGTTATTAGTCATTGGGCATGGGGCATGGGGCATGGGGCATGGGGCATGGGGCATGGGGCATGGGGCATGGGGCATGGGGCATGGGGCATAGGGCATGGGGCATGGGGCATTAGTTATCGGTTTTGTGTTATGGCTTTTTTCAGCAACAGTGCGGCACGCTTAGAATTTGCCACCTTAGACAATATTGCATTCATTCACCAAAAAACGAGCGAGAAGCCCCTGGCTTTAGACATGGGGAGGAAAGCGGTAGCGACTTCAGTCGCCTTGAAGTTACTTTCTTCAAAATGCGTAGCTATAGCCATCTTTTTTGTGAATCGGACTGCAATATTTATAACCAATACCAGCCACTCTTTCAGACTTGGTTACAATATCAAAACTACCTGAAGCACGACATAGAACCCGCCCTACATAGCAGCCGATTTTCTTCCCTGCGGTAACGGTCGCACTAACAAGATCGCCAGTCTGAAACCCTTTGTGGATTTGCACTCTGGATTTGTGCCGAGTAGGAAAGCCATACCTATTTGTACCGCACATCTGCCGCATCCCATGCCCTTTTGCTGTAATCAGTAACGGCTTTGAGGTTAAGACTTCGAGGGTGTCAAAGTTAGCTACACACGCAGCATCAAGCCAGTGCGATTTGGGCAAGCCTAATCGATTGCGATTGAACTTAGTTTGCCCGCCTGTACCAGTAGTGACAGGTAATCCTGTCTCTTTAAGTGCATTGAACAACGCCCATCGGGTTGAGTTGACTGCTGCCGCATCTTTGAGTGGTAGTTTTGCCTGTTTCAGAAGGCGGTTTAGCACGTCGGGTTTAGCCGCTAGGAATGCCCGAACATCCTGATTACCTTTCTTCTGATTGCAATCGTGACAAGCCAGCGTCAAATTAGAAACTCTGTTGGAACCACCTCTTGACTTAGCTTGAATGTGCTCAATCTCAAACGGTACATTTTCAACCGAGCAATAAGCGCACTGCCGATTCCATTTTTCCAAGAGATACTCGCGGACTTCGTAACCGTGCAATTCTCCTTGCTGATACATAACACCTGAGATTTCAGGATTTTGCATTAGTTGCAAATCGAACCGCACTAGCTCTTGAACAATGCTGGCAATGGGTGCAAATCGAATCAACTTGCGAACCCATGTGAGCGTTGTTTCGACCCGATGCTGTAAAGATGGAGCTAGCCAACCATCCGGACGGGTGCGATTGAGGAATCGCGCCTGACGATACCGAGTCTTGCGATTGCGTCTTCCTCGCCTGAGTTGGCGACGAGACAGCAATGCTTCTAGAATTTGTTGCCCTCGATGTTGTAGCTCGGCTCCAAAGATTATCTTGTCGCTCTGCTTGATGGCAATACCAGTAGTTTTAGAGCCTGGATCGAGTTTGATCTCTAAGGGCTCAGGACTTGCGTCAACCTCTTTGTTCAAAATTATCCTAAAGGGAAATCGCCTGAAAACAGATGCTTTGCCTGCGTTGAGTAATGAGCGCCCTAATCCTGGTTTACAGGGTGATAGCGGGCGGCCTTTAGTGTCTAGAACAAAAATAAAATTAGACATTTTTGCGTCTCTTCTACTCGCGTGTAATGTTAGCCTCGGCAATGTTTAATGAGCTTTTTCGGCTAAAAGCACTGTCTTAACCCGTTAAAACTGTTTAACTTTTAGCGACAGGGCAACGAACTGGCTACGCATTCGTTGGTGTCATGACTCATAAAACGGAGTCCTCAAAGGACGCGAGCCTGGTCAGGTTTGGCTTGTTCCATCCCGCTCGAAGAGCCGGACAGTCTACAAGCCCCTAGATGAAAGCTATGGGGTTCCTGACTCTCAATTCTTGAAATTATCTGCGTTAATCTGTGTCGATCTGCCTTTCGTCTGCGGTTGTTCTATCAATTAAATATTTATGCAATTCAAGTCTCTTGATAATATGGGTAGTCAGAAACCGGGTTTTTTACCAAACTTGAGGGTTATAAGCACGTATTTCGATTAAAAACCCGGTTGATCGCCACCCCTGCGTAAGTCCAAAATTACGAATTACGAATTACGAATTACCAATGACTAATGACTATTTCGCGCGGCCAGCCGTAGCATCCACAATATCCAACTGGGATAAGCGGAACGTAATCAGCTTGTCCCAATTGCCACCTTCAAACAATACCGCGACTTTCCCGTCGGTAACTCGCTGCACAAGTCCTTGAAAGCCGTAGTAAATCTCGCCCTTATCTTTAACTCGAACTGCCGAACCTGGAAAAATCATAATTCTTTGAATGTTAAGTTTGCTCTTTATAGCTTACCGTTTCTCGTTTCTAGTTCCCAAGCAGATCTCGGGAATTAGGCAAAGCTTCGCCAACAGGAGACAAAGCTGGGAAACGAAAGTTTGTGAGACTTCTCCCAAAAACTCTTGTGGGGCAGGCCGGAGAGCCTGCCCTTGACGAACTTTTGGATGAGATGTCTATTAGGCTAGGGCTGCTACGGAAACTTTACCAGCAATCCGACCCGCGATCGCCCGCAACTCCCTCGCCGAAGCAGAACCCGGTTGGCCCACCACAATCGGTACGCCCGAATCGCCACCTTCCCGCAGCGGAATTTCCAGCGGAATGCGGCCTAACAGCGGCACTCCCAACTCAGCCGCCGTTCTTTCCCCGCCACCGGAACCGAAAATATCGTACTGCTTGTCAGGCATATCCGGCGGCACAAAATAGCTCATGTTTTCCACAATTCCCAATACCGAGACTCCCAACTGCTGGAACATCTTTAACCCCTTGCGGGAGTCCAACAAAGCCACGGTCTGGGGTGTCGTCACAATCACCACACCTGCCATCGGCACTGCTTGCGCCATTGTCAATTGTGCGTCTCCCGTACCCGGAGGCATATCGACAATCAGATAGTCTAAATCGCCCCAATTCGCCTGGTAGAGGAACTGTCGGATGATGCCGTTCAACATCGGGCCGCGCCAAATCACGGGTTGGTCTTTGTCAATTAAAAACGCCATCGACACTAATTTGACGCCGTAGTTGAAAGCGGGCTCGAGGGTTTCTCCGGTTTTTCCGTCCCTCACCATTACTTTTGCGTCCCCCAGCCCCAACATATTTGGGTCGTTGGGCCCGTAGATATCGGCATCCAGCAAACCCACCTTTGCGCCGGTTTGCGCCAGGGCTACAGCTACATTCACCGCCACTGTGCTTTTGCCGACGCCCCCTTTGCCGCTGGAAATTGCGATAATATTTTTAACGCCTTCTATGCCTTGGCGATCGACTACTCCCTTTTGTTGCGGGGTCTCGGCTGTCACCTCCACGGCCACTTTTTCGACTCCTGGCAACTGTTTGACCGCTTTTTGGCAATCTTCGACAATAAATTCTCGCAGGGGGCAAGCAGGCGTTGTCAGCACTAAAGTAAAACTGACGACACCGCCGTCAATTTTAATGTTACGAATCATGTTCAATTCCACCAAACTCTTTTGCAGTTCGGGGTCTTGCACGGGTCGCAGGATTTCTAAGACTGAACTAATATCGAGTGTGTTGGGCATTGTGTTCTCCACCATAGCTCTGCAATTGGGTCAACGAATTTTCGATCGCAAGTTTAAGTATATTTTTGTTGCTATTTTTTAATGTATCTTCATTGCGATCATTTGCAGACCTGCGGTGGCATAATTACAGGACTACTGGATTTGGGAATCATCGCCCATCTAAAACTCAAATCTGACAACAGAAATTTTATGACAGTTTCTACAACACTTAAAACCGCAACTTCCCCGTTTTTGCCACCCGCTGACTCTAGAGCTAGAGTCAGCCAATTTATGAAAAGCCTACAAGACGAAATTTGTCAAGCCCTCGAACAGGTCGATGGCGGCGGCAAATTTAAAGAGGACTCTTGGGAACGCTCCGAAGGCGGGGGCGGACGTTCTCGCGTTATGCGCGAAGGCAATGTGTTTGAACAAGGCGGAGTCAACTTTTCCCAAGTTTGGGGCGAAAGTTTGCCAGCTTTGATTCTGGCCAAGCACCCAGAAGCTGCCGGTCACGATTTCTACGCCACTGGTACTTCGATGGTGCTGCACCCCCGCAATCCCTATTTGCCTACGGTTCACCTGAATTACCGCTATTTTGAGGCAGGCCCGATTTGGTGGTTTGGCGGCGGTGTCGATTTGACTCCTTATTACCTGTTGGATGAGGATGCAGCTCATTTCCACAAAACTCTCAAAGCAGCTTGCGACAAACACCATTCGGACTATTATCCGACTTTTAAACTCTGGTGCGACGAATATTTCTACCTCCCGCACCGCCAAGAAACTCGCGGCATCGGCGGCTTGTTTTTTGACTACCAAAACGCTCAAGGCCCGCTTTACCGCGACCAGAATGTCAAAGGGAAAGCTGCTGAGTACAGCAAGAATGCCGGACACCCAGAACCCAGAAGCTGGGAGTCGCTGTTCGCCTTCGTACAGGACTGCGGCCGCGCATTTTTGCCGGCTTACACCCCAATTGTTGAAAAACACCGATCGAAAGCATACGGCGATCGCGAGCGCGATTTCCAACTTTACCGCCGCGGCCGTTACGTTGAATTTAACTTAGTGTACGATCGGGGCACGACCTTTGGCTTGCAGACCAACGGACGCACCGAATCGATTCTGATGTCCCTGCCACCTCTGGTACGCTGGGAATATTGCTACGAGCCAGAACCCAACTCTCCAGAAGCCGAACTCTACTCAAAGTTCTTAAAACCGCAAGATTGGGCGAATTGGTTGCCTCAGCAGTCACCGACCTGAGTTAAACTACTGAGAAAGTAACCACCGCGATAAATAGTAATAAATTTGAGGGAAGGGTCAGTGATTCATATTGATCAAAAAACCCACACGCTTCAAGACGGTACAACAGTTATCGTCTTAGCACCGACAGGACGGTTGGACATCACGACAGCTTGGCAATTCCGCCTCAAGTTGCAAGAGTGTATTTCCAAACTCAGCCGTCATGTCGTCGTGAATCTTGGTCAGGTAAACTTTATCGATAGTTCTGGCCTGACCTCGTTGGTTGCAGGTATGCGCGATGCGGATAAAGTTAAGGGCAGTTTCCGCATTTGCAATGTTCATCCAGAAGCCAAACTGGTGTTTGAAGTCACCATGATGGATTCTGTGTTTGAAATCTTTGAGACGGAAGAAGAAGCTCTAGAGGGGGTGCCGCGCGCAAGTTGATTGCTCTTGCTGACATCGGTTTTGGTGTAAGGACAATTTAAGAAGACCGGGCGATTGAAATCGCGTCTACACAAACTTGCACGTGCCTCCGCAGGTTGAAGACCGGGTGGTGAAAATTACGCGCTCTTCGTCTTTAGTCCGCGGAGGCGGACGAAAGTTTGACGCTTACGCGGTTTAAACCGCCGTCCGATCCGATCCCAAGCGTATTGGCCAATATTTCAGAAGCAAAATCCTGACGCTTGACAAATCTAAAAGGGCCCATTAAAGCTCCCCAGATAGCCTTACCTGTCGTGGGGTTTATTCCTTTGTCGTAGCTTAGAAATTCCTCGCCTGCGGCTTCAAATCCCAAGTCTACTTGGTAATTTTGCCCGTCGTAGGTAAAGCCGCAGCGAGTGCCCGGAGGCAGAGATGCCCGAAAGCGATAGCGGTTTGAACCTAAATTTTGCACCGCAACCGAGAGGGTGCAGCCCGGGAGGAGTTCGATTTGCTCGCTAGTTAGCTTTTCGAGCAACTCAGGATGGCGACCCGCTCCTTTGACGGCTGCAATGTCCTTAAACATATAATACTGAGCTTCTATAAGTCCTGGCGCTCCCTGAACGTGCCTCAGTTGCACGATGCGGGGGCGGTAGGGCTTGTCTAGTTCCAGAATATTGGCTTGTTCGGCAAACAGGGCAATGCTGGGCTCGGAAAATAGAGCAACGGGCAGCGGTCTTTGCCAAAAACGTAGGTGGACGTACCACGCCGGATCTGCTAGCGCTTGTTCTCGGTTGTCAAATTCGCCCGCCATGTATTGGGCTAAAGCTCTTAATTCAGGAGAAATTGTCATGTTCGTTCGATTTTTGACGATTGGGCTTGACAGTAAAATATGATTGTGGTATGAGTTGCCCGAACAGGGCCGGGCAAGTCAGAAGATGGGATTTAGGAGCGATCCCAGCTAAGCTATGATTGTAAAGATACTTGGCTTTTGCCCTGGTAGCGCGACAAATTAATTGTTGCTGCCGATCGCCCGCAAAATCTGATCGATCAAATTTTGCCTGTGTTCCCGGCTGCTGCACTTAAAAAAAACTGGCAATTTTTGCCAGCGAGATCGCCAATCGACTCCCCCGACTTTACTCATGCCGCGCTGGTCCACCTGTGGCGGCACAATTATTTATCTATAAAACTCAGGTGAACAAGAACCGTACTGTTTCAGATACTAAGCGAAGTTTCTATACGATTCACACTCGACCGATTAACTCAATTTACCGACGAGTGGTAGAAGAGTTGATGGTAGAAATGCACTTGCTTTCGGCGAATGTCGATTTTCAATACGACCCAATTTATGCTTTGGGCGTGGTGACAGCTTTCGATCGATTCATGCTCGGGTACGCCCCAGAAGCAGACAGACTTTCGATTTTTAACGCCTTGTGCAAGTCCCTAGAAGACGATCCCGATCGCTACAAACATGACGCTCACCGCTTGGAAAGCTTGGCAGATCGACTTTCCGGCTCCGAATTGGTGTCGTGGCTCGATCGCTCGATGAGCTTTGAAGATGCAGGAGATTTGCAAGCGTCTTTAGGGGCGATCGCCAGCAACGCTCAATTTAAGTACAGTCGCTTATTCGCGATCGGTTTGTTCTCGCTGTTAGAAAAAGCCGATCCCGAGATGGTAAAAAACCCAGAAACTCGCAACGACGCGATCGCCAAAGTCAGTGCAGCTTTGCATCTACCTGAAGACAAAGTTAGCAAAGATTTAGATTTGTACCGCAGCAATTTGGAAAAAATGGCTCAAGCGCGAATAGTGCTTCAAGATGTCATCCAAGCTGAACGGAAAAAACGTGAAAAACGAGAAACAAAAGTTACTGCCGCCCCCTCAGCAGACTCTTCTGAGAGCAATAATTAATCGTTTGAAGTCATCAGTCATTAGTCATCAGTCAGAGAGCACAGGCCAGAAGGAAAAGGGAATTGTTTGTTTGCTATGTAAAACAAACAATTCCTTTATTTTTTTTTCAATTGTGACGGATGTCTTGCGATCTCAAATCCGGTAGCATCGTCCTGTATTAATCTCTCATTTATCTCTCTGTGTTCTCTGCGCCCTCTGCGGTTAAATAATTCCGATACAACCGGAAACGATCTTCTAGGTAGAGGTAGTTATCCCAGGTCAACCCTTCCGCTTCGCTGACTGACAAGCTGTCAAGCGGTCAACTGTCAACTAAGAGGGCCCGCACGGGGCACCGCCCCTACAACTGTCAAGCGGTCAACTGTCAAGCGGTCAACTGTCAAGCGGTCAACTGTTTGTGGCTCAAAAACTAAAAATCCCGCTTTTTGAATTGAGCGGGATCGACTTAAACCCAAATAGAGCTGTTGGAGGTGGTACTACGGCTGCGGCTCAAAATTAACGGCGTTAGCTTGCAGCCAATTGCTGAGATTAGACAGAACTTCGGTTCCAGAAGACGGCTTACCCAAAGCTGTGGGGTTGACCGGTTCAGGTCTGTCCAAGTTGCGATCGATCGCTGCATTGACTTCTTTAGAAATCAAATCGTGAAGTTGCTCTTTAGCCCTAGCCCTTTGAAAGTGAGCTCCCTCTTCCGTCGTAGCGTACAGAGGCGGCAGCCTATTTAAAGCATAAGCCGCAATATCTCCCACATCCAGACTCAGCTCGCTGCTCGCCTCAATTTCTGCGACCCTAGCGATCGCATCGCTGAGCACCAACTCTTCCATCACATTGATGAACTGTTTGCGCGGCAGAACCACAACTTCTCCGGTCAACAAAGCTCCCATCAGGCGATCGAGAGCCATGTACTCTTCGATCGACAATTCAGAAGCCGTATTGCAGATCCGTCCCACCTCAGCTTCCATAGACGGCGTTAAATAGCCGTCTTGCAAAGCCTGTTCCACAATTTTTTCAATACTCATATATGCTTCCCGCTCAACGGCATCATCAATAAAGTTTTGTAAAGACGCGATTGCTGGCGTCTTGAGATTCGAGTTTTGAGGGTTGAGTTGAGAATTTTTCTACAAATCATAACTCAATAGTGATAACCCAGAAAAGTTATCTGCACACCCCAGCCACAAACTTACCCCATAATTGACTGTTAAATTCGTCAAAATCGTTAAAAAGTCCTACTCAATTGCCTGAAGCCGCCAAGGTACCGGATCGACAGACTGCCCGTGCACGTAAAGTCCCCAGTGCAGGTGAGGGCCTGTCGAAGCCCCCGTTGACCCCAAAGCACCAATTACTTGACCCGCTTTCACGAAATCGCCTTCCTTGACATCAATCCGGCTGAGGTGCATCAAAATACTTGCTACGCCTTGACCGTGGTCTATACCAACGACATTCCCGTGGATTTTGAACCCTTGGGATTCGCGTCCCACCAGAGACACGCGACCGGCGGCCGGTGCGACTACAGGGGAACCGTAAGCGCCGGCGTAATCGACGCCGCGGTGGTAGTAGTCCTTAGCAAATACCCCATTATAGTACCGACGCACGCCGTAAATAGTGGTAATTTCGCCGGAGTTGGGGCGCAACAATTTGCCATCCCAAAATTTTTGGGGTGTCACCAGTGCTTTAAAGGCGTCCACGCGATCGAACTCGGCATCCGTACCTTCCTCGTCTTTCCCAGGCGGGAGCCAGATAGATTGAGTGGGAAAATCTCGATCGCGCACTTGCACATTCAACTTCTGCACTTGTCCGTCACCGGAGACTTGAAGAAGGCGCGCACCGGGTTTCTCCAGTGGTGTCGTCGGTAGCAGAGCCCGAAAGCGATTATTGCCGATCGGAAAAGCAGGGTAATTTTTTTGCTGTAAAGACACTTTTGGAGTTTCCCCGCCGTTACCATCAACCTGAATGATTACCGACAGCGTATCACCCAGTTCAGGATTTGGCGGCGTCACCACTACCTGCAAAGCTTGCACCGGCGATACCAGACTGAGAATGCTGGCAATAATTCCCCCACTTACGATCGCCCTTTTCATGCTTGTTCTCAACAGCTTACACTCCCAAATAGCACCTACAACTATTTCGGTACTTGACTTGGAGTTAGCTTGATTCACAGTCGTTGTCATCACCGATATCCTCAATCTTTGTCCAGCTAATGTTACACAAAGCTCCTAAGTTTATCACGCTCTAGACCTAAAGAGTAAAGGAATGTTAAGCTGGCACACAGTAGATAAATGTAGCTTATGAAAGCGCAAAGCATAACGAATTATTTGTCTGCTTTTTAGGTGGCTGCGTCAGTTGTGAATATTTGACATAGCTATTAAGTAAATGCCACAGTGGTTAATCGTACAGAGGTTAAAATGCCATGCCAAACGAGCAAAATCAACCTAGAGAATATGATGCCGTCCTCGGCAGTCAAAATTCAACTCCCATCGATGCGGCTGTTCTAGGAGGAATTGCAGGTGTTAAAAGCCGCTTAGCCTCGCCGGCGATCGAAGTGAGAATCGCTGCACTGTCCCAAGCGCTGAAATACGGAGAAAACGGTTTAGATTTGATCCTCCTTCAAGGACTGGAAGATAAATCACTGAAAGTAAAATTTGCAGCCTATAATCTGCTAAAATCTCAAGCTAAATTTAAGGTAAAATTGAAATTAAATGATTTATTTTATAGCTTTAAGTTTGAGGTCATCAGAGTAGATAACCAGGGCATAGCAATCAGCCGTCGCGTTAAGTCGGCTCAATCTTTTATCGAAGACTTAGGTGACTCAACAGCGATCGACATGGTTTATATTCCGGGTGGCACATTCCAGATAGGTGGCTCAGATAACCCACATTCCGCACAACGGCGAGTAACGATCCAACCTTTTTTTATGGGGAAATATACCGTTACCCAAGAACAGTGGAAAAAAGTAATGGAAAAGGGTTCATACTATTTTCAAGGAGGTAAACGACCAGCCGAATTAGTATCATGGGATGAATCTGTGGAATTTTGCGATCGGCTTACTAAAAAAACAGGCAATAGTTATCGTTTACCTTCTGAAGCAGAATGGGAATATGCTTGTCGTGCGGGAACGACGACACGTTTCTATTTTGGTGATAAAATCACACATGATTTGGTTAACACTAGCTTTGACTCTAATATGTGGTGTTATCTGAGGAATTGTTTGAGTCATCCTGATTACTATACTTTTAAAGATTATCGCGAACACACACTTGATGTAGGGCAGTTTTATCCTAATGCTTTTGGGCTGTTTGATATGCACGGAAATGTTTGGGAATGGTGCCGCGATCCCTACCAATCTAACTATAACGGTGCCCCTTCTGACGGAAGTTCCTGGGAAATAGGTGGAGAAGAGAATCAACGGATGTTGCGTGGAGGTTCTTGGAATAGTAATAGCTTCCAGTGCTCTAGTTCGTATCGTCACCATCTCTCGCGGGACAGCGGGAAGATGGGCATTGGTTTTCGTGTTGTTGTCGGCCTTGGATGAATAATTTCTCCACACAATAGAAGGTGCGTCGCCATCTACAATCTTCAAATTCCATTTCTCATCTCACAGAGATACCCACCCTACACAAACGACAATAGGTGAAATCTGATTTATAATATTTAAGATATGCCAAGGTCGATCGCACATGAGGAAGGATAAAAATATGACCCTCAATCTGCCTCTTCCCGATTTAATTCAAAATTTTATTAACGAACAAGCAATGCAGAGACTCGGCGGTTGAAACCGCGTCTACACAAACAAAACCCACCTTCGCGGGTTAAGATTGTTATTTTGAGACTTGGTTGAAACCGCGTTTATTCTTTAGTCCGCGCACCATCCGGACTTTGTTTTAAAAAGAGCGGTTTCAACTGCCGAATAATCTCGATAGCATCGAAAATCTCACAGATCCGCACCCTACAATTAGCTGGCTGGCGCTTGGGAAAAACTCATTTTTTCAACTACGTTTTTCCGCAGATAAACTGTCAGCGGTTTTTCGATGAAAGAGTAGAATATGCAGCCGACAACTACAGCAAACAATGCCACTAGAGCAGGGGCAAAGAAACCGTCGAAATATTTTCCTAAATTCGCCTTTTGCACAATTTTTGTAGTTGCTGATATCACCGGACTGTGGAGCAGAAATATTGAATACGAGGCATCGCCTAGGAAGATGAAAAAATAAGGAATTCTCGGAGAATCCTTGAGGTCGATCGAGGTACAAGCAATGATTAATAAAGCTGCCAGCACTGCAAAAGTCTTGATCCGATCGAACTCAATGTTGCCCCAAGCCACAAACATTCCTAAAATAACATATCCTAAATTTGCTATCCAAAATAAGCTCCATCTGTAATTAGTAATTTTATTGTTATATTTAAGCACGATATACGCAGCCAAGCCACCCAAAACAAATTCTAGATTCATATTGCCAAATACTAGATTCAGCAAGAAAAAAGCATCGGGAAATTGTATTACTTTAGAAAAATGTAGAAGTGTGACAAATAGCCAAGCCGACAGCAGAGGCACAGACTGTTTAGGCTTTAGCCAGATAGCTATGCTGAACAATACGTAAAAATAAATTTCGTAAACTAAAGTCCAACCTACATCCAGAATTGGCTTGCCATATTGAGGAATCAAGAGCAGCGACATAATTATCTTTCCCAAACTTAAGTCTTGAGCATTAGCAAAACCTGGAATCACTAGAAAGAAAAACAAAACTGTCAGAGTAATTATCCAGTAGATCGGGTAAATTCGCACGCAGCGCTTGACTAAAAATGATTTTAACTGATCTTTTTTACCGATCGCCGATCGGTGAACGTAGACCATGATAAAGCCGCTCAATACAAAAAAGTAATCAACACCACTCCACCCAGCCTGAAATAAATTAAAAAAAGTAACTTGATTTAATCTTTCCGCGCTCATCTGGTTGACGTGAAACATTACCACCAATAAAGCCCCAATCCCTCGATAAACTTGCAAGAGGTTAAGCTTTTTGTGAGGATTTGAACTCTTTGTCATTAGAAAATACCTTGTTCAAGAGTGGCAGTTGCGCTTGCTACTCAACTATAGTCAACTCCCCTAACATAGTCAACACATTAGAGACTATAATATAACTTTACACTTTTTTCATAAAGTTGTGCAAGAAGACTTCCGACTGATTGTTGACTTAGTTCTAGTTCTCGCTGCTGCCGCAGCAGGAGGACTCTTTGCATCGCTGTTGCGACAGCCGGTAATTCTCGGATACCTCCTGGGAGGGATCGTAGTTGGGCCGGCCGGTTTGGGGCTGATTAAAGAATTAATTCAGGTAGACACCCTGGCAGAATTTGGTGTTGCTTTTCTGTTGTTTGCTTTGGGAGTAGAGTTTTCATTCGCCGAACTAAATCGAGTTAAAGCAATTAGTCTGGGCGGGGGGGGCTTGCAAATTGTGCTGACGATCGCCTTTACTACTGCAATTTCTTTGGGTGTAGGCTGGGTAGAATCCCCTGCCCAAGGGGTGTTTTTAGGGGCGATTCTGTCGCTTTCCTCGACGGCGGTTGTACTCAAATGCTTGATGGAACGCAATGAAGGCGGTACTTCCCACGGACAAGTCATGCTGGGAATCTTGGTAGTTCAAGATTTGGCCTTGGGGCTAATGCTGGCTGTTTTGCCGGCCCTCAACCAGCCCGCAGAGGCGATCGGCATGACGGTAGTCTGGGCCCTGGTGCGGATCGGATTATTTGCTGCGGGTGCAGTAGTAGCGGGCATTTGGATCGTCCCGCAGTTGCTGCGCTATCTCGCGAGAACTGAAAGCCGGGAACTGTTTTTGCTGGGAGTTGTGGTTTTGGCTTTAGGGATTGCGCTGCTGACAGAATATCTGGGTTTCTCGATCGAGATGGGCGCATTTGTGGCGGGTTTAATGATTTCGGAGGTGGAATATGCCGACCAAACTCTAACTTATGTCGAGCCTTTGCGAGATATTTTTGCATCCTTATTTTTTGTTACCATCGGAATGTTAATCGACCCGGTGTTTCTCTGGAACCATCTAGAGTTAATTCTGGGACTGGTATTTCTAGTATTTGTCGGCAAATTCTTGATTGTAACGCCGATCGTCCGACTATTTGGCTATCCTCTAAAAACAGCATTAATCGCAGGTTTGGGCTTAGCTCAAATCGGAGAATTCTCCTTTGTACTCGCTAGTTCCGGTCAAGCTATGGGGCTGGTTTCGCGAGATGTTTACCTATTAATTTTAGGAACAACAGCAGTCACGCTTGTGCTGACGCCGTTTGTATTGAGAAGCGTGCCACAGTTATTGAAGTGGGCGGAAAATTTCGGGCCTTTGCAGCGCTATTTTGACGAAACATCTCAACCTGTGGAAATAGCTGAAACTATGCCCGAACAAAATCATGTTGTGGTTTGCGGCTACGGGGGAGTTGGCAGAAATTTAGTCAAAATGCTGCAAAGTCGCAACTGTTCAATTGTAGTAATCGACGAGTCGGAAAGCAGAATTCAAGAGTGCAGAGTGTCAGGAATTCCTTACATTTACGGGAATGCTGCTAGCTTGCACGTGTTGGAAGCCGCCGGGGTAGAACGCGCCAAAGCAATGGCGATTACTCTTCCCGATCCTATGAGCACTCGCTTGTGTCTGAAACGGGCTTTAGAATTAGTCCCGGATTTGGATATTGTGGTGCGCGCCAACAAAGATAAAGACATTGAACTGCTTTATCAATTGGGGGCTTGGGAAGTTGTGCAGCCGGAGTTTGAGGCTAGTTTAGAATTATCTGCCCACTTGCTGGCTGGGATGGGTGTCTCTGCAATGGCGATTGGGCGGGATGTGCAGCAAATTCGCAGCAGCCGCTATCTGGAATTGCGGCCGGCGCGGGAACCTTTGGCGGTTTCGCGGGATTTGAAAGTGGCGGTTCGAGATCTCAACGGCGATTGGTACAACTTACCGGAGGGTTCTCCCATCGCTGGGATGACTCTGGAAGAAACTAACTTGCGGCAGTTGACAGGGGTCAGCGTGATGGCGATCGTCCGCGAAGATGGCGAGGAAATTGATTATCCTAACGGGAAGGCTGCTTTGCTGTCGGGCGATCGAGTTTTGGTAGTGGGTGAACCGGAAGAACTGATCAGTTTTGAGTTGCTGGCGAAGGGCGAAGTTGCTGTCCCGCAGGGCGACAGTTCTTGTCAGTGGTTGAGGTTACCAGCCAACAGTCCTTGGGTTGGTCAAAAACTGTCAGAGGTAGATTTGCTCACCCAGTATGGGGTGCAGGTGCGGGCGATCCGCCGGGAAGGGAAGTTTACTCGCTGGCCGGATGGAATTACGGATTTGCAAGAGGGCGATCGTTTGCTGCTGTGCGGCGGCTTCTACGAGCTCGGCTTGATGCAGCGAACGGCCTCGCCTCCGGTGCCGCAACCTGCCTTAAAGCTGCCTTTTGTCACCGCCCAAGTCAGCGAAAAGCTGTTTAGCGATTAGTTCAGTAGTCAGTAGTCAGTAGTCATTAGTCATTGGTCATTGGTCAGTTGTCAGTTGTCATTGGTCATTAGTCATTGGTCAGTTGTCATTAGTCAGAAGGAAGAGGAAAAAGGGAAGAGGGAAGACGGAAGAAGCAAGAAGGAAGAGAGAAGACGGAAGAAGGAATATTTTTCCCATCTCCCACTCTCCCCCTCTCCCCCTCTCCCCATCTCCCACTCTCCCCTCTCCCCCTCTCCCCCTCTCCTCAGGCGTTAGGTTTGAGATAAGCAATTGCCGATCGCGAGATCAGAATTTGTGTTTCTGAGGCATCGAGGAGGCAAATGCAGCTATGATCCTGCCAAAAAATTCTGCCGGCTAGCAAGTCGCCGGTCATGAGTTTAATTTCTACCTGTTCTTTGTCTTTGATGTAGCTTTGTATTAGGCGAACGCTGGGCAATCCTGTCTCAAATTCTGACATAGTGGGAAATGGGTAAATTGGTCATTAGTCATTGGTCATTGGTCATTGGTCATTGGTCATTGGTCATTAGTCATTGGTCATTAGTCATTAGTCATTAGTCATTGGTCATTAGTCATTGGTCATTGGTCTTTGGTGGCCAACTGAGGAGTGAGGACTTAGGATTAATGACATCCGGGCGGGACGCAAGGGGCAACTGACTAATCACTTAATGGCTTTATGCAGTCTATCAACTAATTAGTTTTAACCAACAGAGGTTTGTTTTTATGCCGATCGAGTTTGCAAAGTATCACGGACTGGGCAATGATTTTATTTTGATTGACAACCGCCACTCCTCAGAACCAGTTTTAACACCAGAACAAGCTGTGTCCATGTGCGATCGACATTTCGGGATTGGCGCAGACGGTGTAATCTTTGCGCTACCGGGTCAAAACGGTACTGACTATACGATGCGGATTTTTAACTCCGACGGTTCGGAACCGGAAATGTGCGGCAATGGGATTCGCTGTTTGGCTAAGTTTATCGCCGATTTGGAAGGTGAGAAGGCAAAAACTGAGTATCGCATCCACACTCTGGCGGGTGTGATTAGCCCCGAATTGCTGGTTGACGGTCAAGTTAAGGTGGATATGGGACTTCCCCGGCTGCTGGCTGCGGAAATTCCAACAACTTTAGCTGCACCAGATGCCAAAGTGATAGATATGCCGATCGAAGTTGCTGGTAAATCTTGGTCTGTTACCTGCGTCAGCATGGGAAATCCTCACTGCATTACTTTTGTAGAGGATGTTTCGGCTGTTGCTTTGGAAACTGTCGGCCCTCAATTCGAGCACCACTCAGCTTTCCCGCAGCGTACAAATACGGAATTTATTCAAGTGATACGACGGGACTACGTAAAAATGCGGGTGTGGGAAAGAGGTGCAGGTGTTACTCTAGCTTGTGGGACTGGTGCTTGTGCTTCTGTGGTAGCTGGGGTATTGGTCGGAAAGTGCGATCGGACAACTGCTGTTGAACTCCCCGGTGGGGTTTTGGAAATCGAATGGGCAGAAGTTTCTGGGCGGATTTACATGACCGGGCCAGCCAAGCGAGTATTTACTGGTTGTCTTAGTCAGTAGTCAGTGGTCAGTGGTCAGTGGTCATTGGTCATTTGTCATTGGTCATCAGTCATCAGTCATTTTACCCGCTTGCGAAGCCGAAGGGTGGTCATCAGTCAATGGTCATTGGTCATCAGTTATTGGTCAGAAGGAGTTTTTTGGGGAATTCACAAACCAGGAAAAGTATTGAATTCAAAATTTTTCTTTAATTATGAATAATGCTTAATAACTAATGCCTTGCACCTTCAAAAGTCATTGGCTGAACACTAATGACTAATGACAACTGACAACTGACAACTGACAACTGACAACTGACAACTGACAACTGACAACTGACAACTGACTAAAATCTAAAATCTAAAATCTAAAATCTAGTAGGTGGGTTTGCATGGCTGGAGGTATTTATCTGATTCAGGACGATGACAGGCTGGTAGAAATGATGGAACAGCCCTACGACTCGGAAGACCAGTTACAAGACTTGCTTTTAACTTATCCTAATCTGATTGCCGGAGACCAAATCGATCGCGCGACGGCGCGGAGGTGGCTGTTAATTTCGCGGGAAGCCGCAGTACCCACCGATGAGGAAACTGCCGTCCAGTGGTCGTTGGATCATTTGTTTCTCGACCAAAATGCAGTTCCTACTTTGGTGGATGTCCGGCGCACTCGTAATGCCGAAATGCGCCAAAAAGTGCTGGGTCAGTCGATCGACTATGCTGCTAATGCGTTGGTTTATTGGCCAATAGATTCCATTATTGCTTTGTTTGAAGCTAATTGTCGCGATCGGGGTCGCGATCCCGAACAGATTTTTGAAGAGTTTCTCGGTGCGGATGCTAATGAAGACCTATTTTGGCAGAAAGTTAAAACTAATTTGCAAGCCGGTAAAATTCGCTTAGTATTTGTAGCAGACGAGATTTCCGCTGAAATGCGCCGAGTTGTGGAATTTCTCAACGAACAAATGGACCCGGTTGAAGTTTTGGCCCTGGAAATTAAGCAGTATGTAAGTGAAGATAATTTGAAAACCTTGGTTCCCAGAGTGATCGGTCAGACAGCCGAAGCACAGCAGAAAAAATCCAGCGCAACGCGCGAAAGAAGGCGCTGGGATGAATCGTCATTTTTTGCGGAAATCAAAGCTAGACGGGGCACCGACGAGGCGCAAATGGCAAGAGCAATTTACCTTTGGGCGAAAAGTCAAGAACCCGAAATTCAAATCCATTGGGGAACGGGGGATGCCTACGGCGGTTTCGCAGCTCAATTGCATCACAGGGGAAGAAAGCCATATCAGTTATTCACTGTAGATATTGCTGGCAGAATGGAGATTTCTGCTGACAATTACGGTTCCCAACCGCCGTTTAATGCCGAACCAAATTGGCTGGAATTGAGAAATAAGCTAAGTTCGATCGGTCTCTCGTTACCTACAGAACCTGGAGAAAAAAGGTCTCCGAGTCTGGCTTTATCTACATTGGAAGATGAATTTGCCCTCCAGCAAGTTATGGAAACTTTTAACTGGGCGATCGAACAAATTAAAACGTTATAGTCATGGGGCATGGGGCATGGGGCATGGGGCAAACAGGTCATTAGTCATTAGTAGGGTGGACATTGTTCACCTTACTAATGATAAGCTAGTATTGTTTTTTACTCAATATTCATTATTCATTAAATAGTTATTAGTTATTAATTATTAGTTGCTGACAGCTAATGAATGACTAATAACTAATTACTAATGACGGCAGGACAACCCTTCGGTTACGCTTTTCGGGCAAGATGACTGAGGACTAAGGACTAATGACCAATGACCAATGACTAATGACTAATGACTACTGATACCGAATGTTTGCTTGTTTCAATCGCCGCAAAGCTTCTCCCAGGCGATCGCAATCTGCAATTAAACTAATCCTCACATATCCTTCGCCGCCAGGGCCGAAAGCATTACCAGGAGTCACAACCACACCCGTTTGCTGCAAAACATTCAGGGCAAAATCCGTGGAACTCATGCCCGGAGTGCAGGGAACCCAAAGATACATTGCCGCCAAAGGTTTGGGAATATTCCACCCCAATTCGGCCAAGCCTTCAACCATAAAATCGCGGCGAGTGCGATAGCGTTCCTGCACTTCATGCAAGTAACTGTCGGGTAATTGCAGTGCAGTTTCTGCTGCTGCTTGTAAGGCGGAAAATATACCGTAATCTAAGTTAGTTTTTAAGGTACGCAAACCTTGAATTATCTTGCTGTTTCCTACCACAAAACCGACTCGCCAGCCGGCCATATTGTAGGTTTTTGACATGGTGTGAAATTCGACGCCGATTTCTTTACCGCCGGGAATTTCTAATAAACTTGTCGGTTGATAGCCGTCAAAGGCTAATTCTGCATAACACAAATCGTGAACCAACAAGATTTGGTGTTTGTGGGCGAAAGCAACAATATCTTTGTAAAATTCCCGGGGAGCAGTCGCTCCGGTCGGATTGCTGGGATAATTAAAGTAGAGAATTTTTGCTTGTTCGGCTACGCTGTCGGGAATGGAACCTAAGTCAATTACCCAGTCATTCTCGGGTTTGAGAATGATGTTGTGAACTTTGGCACCGGCGATGATGGGGCCGCGAAATAATACGGGATAAGCGGGACTCGGTACTAATACTAAGTCGCCGGGATTGATATAGGCGATCGCAAAATGTGCTAAACCTTCTTTTGAACCCAACAAAGGCAATGCTTCTCCTTCGGGATCGAGTTCAACATTGTAGCGTCGGCTGTACCATTTAGTAATTGTGCGGCGGAAACTGGCAGTTCCTTCAAAGGGCGGATAGCCGTGATTTGCAGGATTGTGGATGGCTGCGACGGCGGCTTCTACTACCGGTTGCGGAGTTGCACCGTCGGGGTTTCCCATTCCTAAATCTATTAAATCTAGTCCTTGTTCGCGGGCGCGGGCTTTGAGTTCGTCGAGACGGGCAAATACGTAGGGCGGTAGTGTTTGCAACCTGTCAGCAGGGCTAATCCAATCCAAGGTCATTTGTTTTTTGTCAGTTGTCAGTTTTCCTGGTTCGTAGTAAGGACTTCAGTCCTTTCTAGGAGTTTTTTTAAGGACTAAAGTCCTTACTACAAACTGTTTTAATTCTCGATTTTTAATTCTCCCACAGGTTGTGTGGTAAAAACCATCGAATTTTTCCTCGTTTGTAGTAAGGACTTCAGTTTTTTCTAGCACGGTTTTTTAAAGACTAAAGTCCTTACTACAAACGGTTTTAATTCTTGATTCTCAATTCTCCCACAGGTGCGGTGGTAGAAACCATCGCTGCCATTAATTGTTCGGGAACGACTTTAAACGGCAGTCTGTGGATGTCAGAATTGGCATCGCAGGCTATGTCGGCGGCGCGCTGCAATTGTGTGACGCTAACGTCTCCAAGTCCTAAGTTGTCTAAAGTTTGAGGCAATCCAATCTCGGCGTAGAATTTTAGCAGTTGCTGTCTGGCGGTGGCTGCGAGTTGATTGTTTTGCAGCATTTCTTCTAGTCGCAGTTGCACTAAAATGCCGTAGGCGACTTTTTCGCCGTGCAATGTGCCGTGACTGGCTAATAGATGAGTTAGGCCGTTGTGGACGGCGTGGGCGGCGACAGTGCGACACTGAGCTCCGCCGATTCCTCCGATTACTCCTGCTAGCAATACGGCGGCGTCTGTGACTTCTTGCCAGATTTCGCTACCGGGTTCTTTGAGGGCGGTGGCTGATTTTTGGAATAGGATATCGCGCAGTATTCTAGCTTGTTGGACGGCGGCAATTATCATGGTTTGTTCGGAGTGTCCGCTGCTGACTGATGCTTCGTACCATTTGGCGATCGCATCTCCAATTCCTGCTACTAATGTCCGCTGCGGTGCTGTTTGAATTAATCTGTAGTCGAGTATCAATAAGTCGGGACATCTGGCTAATGTGACATCGTATTGGAACGCACCTTGTTCGGAATAAATGTTAGAAAGGGCTGTCCAAGCGGCACAGGTGGCTGCTGATGTGGGGATGGTGACGATCGCGATTTTGCACTGATGGGCGAGGAGTTTGGCTGCATCCAAGGCTTTGCCGCCACCGACACCCATGATAAAGTCGGCTTTGTGGGTTTGGACGGCTGCGCGGAGGGTTTCGAGGCCCGTTTCGCTGCAATCTTTGCCGTAGGCTGTGTGGGCGGATTCTAACTGTTGCTGTTCTACGATTGGTTGCAGGTAGGGTTGGGCGGCGGCGAGGGAGTTGCTACCGCCAACGATTAGCGGCCGCTTTCCGAAACGGGCGATCGCATCTCCGGCTTGTGCGAGGGCTTTTTGACCCCGCAATACACAGGCGGGAGCAATTGTCAAGGAATAAATTGCAGTAGGGGCGGCGGTTTTGGTGCTTTGGGTGTGAGTCATCGAACCACTGGATAAGTGACGGGAAGGTTTACTGTACCAGGATTGCTGGATTTTATAGAATAACTCTAACTCGTGTTGGGCGATCGGGTAAGTTTTGTAAAGTTTTTATTAAGTATTGTGGTTGGGGATGGGCGGCGGGAGTTGAAGGGCGATCGGTATGATAAATTTACTGCAAAGCGAGGATGAAACCGATGACTCAAACTTTTCAAGACTTATCGACACAACAATTCGCTGACTTATCGGTGTTTCCAGGGACAAGTTGGGTTGTGTTAGCTGAGCCAGTACCGCAAGGCTCGATTCATCGGTTGAAGATGAAGCAAGGTACAATTATTCCAGTTCATACTCATCCGGCTGATGAGTATGTATTTGTTATTTCAGGCAGTCTTAAAACTGGCGATCGGGTGTGTGAAGCAGGATGTTTTTGGACAACGCCAAAAGGAACAAAACAAGGAGCGCATGAAGCGTTAACTGATGTAGAGTTAATCACAATCCGGTTGGGAGCAATGGGAGAATTTGAAGGAACATAACTTAGGGTGAATGGGATAGCTATGCAGACAAATATCCCTAGCATATCGATATTAACATCTCATAGTATGTGACATAAAATAGCAGCAAAATCTCAAAAACATGACATTGAGCAAACGTACCATGCTGTCGATCGCTCTTTTATTAGTAGTGCTGGGAAGCTCAATTTTTCTAAATATTCTGCTTTTCAATCGAGCCAAACAGTATTATCGCGAACTCAATCAAACTCGTTTAGATCCTCTAGGATTGAACGACCATCCTATCAATGCCGAGCCAGTTACTAATACCAAGCAAACCCGCGTGGTTTTCTTTGGTGACTCCAGGGCCGCCAGTTGGAACCCGCCTAATCTCAATCAATATGAGTTCATCAACCGGGGAATTGGCTCTCAAACCTCTGTTCAGGCGATCGCAAGATTTGCCTATCACGTGAGTTCATTAAAACCCAAAATCGTCATCATCCAAGTTGGTGTCAACGATCTGAAAACCATCGCCTTGTTTCCGGAACGCAGAAATGCGATCGTTGCCAATTGTCAAGCCAATATTAAACGAATTGTCGAAGAATCTAAGAATCTGGGCGCAATTGCGATCGTGACTACTATTTTCCCAGTTGGAGAAGTGCCGCTAGAACGCAAGCCTTTTTGGTCTGATGACATCAGTCGGGCGATTAAAGAAGTAAATGCCTACATTGCCACATTGGCCGGAGAGAAAACTATAGTGTTTGATACCTTCCCTATTCTTGGCGATAATCAGGGCATGATGTTGCCGAAATATAGACGTGACGAATTACATTTGAACGCACAGGGGTATGCGAGCCTCAATCAGAATCTGTCCCAAGTCTTGAATACAATAGAAAAGAGAAAAGTACAGAATTAAGCTCTGTCATTTAGGTTAAACCATGTCATTTTCAATTCCATTCAGTATTCGCCTGCTGGCGTCAGAAGACTTGGCGCTCATGGAATCCATGATGGCGACTTTCGGCAAGGCGTTTGATGAGACGGAAACCTATACAGCGGCTCGCCCAAGTAAAGCCTATATCGAGCGCTTGCTCGCCAGCGATTACTTCATCGCCCTTGCAGCGTTAAAGAATGGCGAGGTAGTGGGCGGAATCGCCGCCTACGAACTTCATAAGTTCGAGCAAGAGCGCAGTGAAATCTACATTTACGATTTGGCTGTGGCACAAGCGCACCGGCGCGAAGGCATCGCGACGGCGTTAATCCAAGAACTCAAAAGGATTGCTGCAACGCGAGGAGCCTATGTTATTTTCGTACAGGCGGACATCGGAGATGAGCCTGCGATCGCACTCTATACAAAGCTGGGAGTCCGCGAAGAAGTGCTGCACTTCGACATCGCAGTTGCAGGCGACGATCGCACTGCATAACAACCGTTCTAGGCTATTTTTGGCGGCTGAATATCCACTTACCAAACTTGGTGTTAATTAGATGCGATTGTCATTGGTGTTAGTGAAATCGAGGAGAGCCGAATTTATTCTGCAACCAATTGCCTGACCCGATCGCTCGCTTCTACTATTAACTCAGGACGTTTGAGCGCCACCGCCAGAATCATCGTCCCCTGCAACGTGCCGATGATGTGAACGGCTAATGCTGCCGCGTCAGGGCGATCGCCCAGCGCCAACTCAATCCAAGCCAGCAACCGTGTAAAAAACCGTCTTGCCGCCTCTGATACAGCTTCCGGTAAATCCTTCGACCCCGCCCCCAACATACACCCCAAACAAATCATCCCGTCATTGAGCACTGCCGCCGCATAGCAATCGCACAATCGCTGTAAATGCTCTGCCACCGTTGCTTGCGTCAAATCAACCGACCCCAAAGCGACAGCCAACTTATCGCTATACCGATCGATCACCGCCACCCCTAGCAAAGCCTTCTGTGGAAAATGGTAATGCACGCTGGCCGCCTTAATCCCCACATCCGCAGCGAGATCGCGGTAACTCACCGCCTCGAATCCCCCCTGCCGAATCCGGATCTCCGCCGCGTCGAGAATTTCGATCGCCTTTGCTGAATAGTTTGTAGGATAGTCGCTCATATTTTTAATTATCTAACGTCAGATAGGGGGTTGACAACTCGGCTGGGTTCGCGCCACAATTTATCTAACGAACGTTAGATAGACAAAAATACATTGCGAGGTAGGTCATGAAAGTTTACGAGTATAAAGCCTTTCCCAATCCTTTTCGCGTGCGCATGGCGTTGGCGGAAAAGGAGTTGACCGATCGGGTGGAATTTGTTCAAGTGGATGTACCGAATGGGGCGCACAAGCAACCGGAGTTCCTAGCGAAAAATCCAGCGGGTACCGTCCCTTTGCTGGAACTGGATGATGGCACTTGCATAGCCGAATGTACCGCCATTACCGAGTATTTCGACCATCTGGCTGGGGAACCGACGCTGACGGGAACATCGGCGCAGGAGCGGGCGGTGATCCACATGATGCAGCGGAAAGTGGAAGCGAATTTGCTCGATGCGATCGCCAATTATTTCCACCACGCCACGTCTGGTTTAGGATTTGAAGCTTATCAAATCCCGGCGTGGGGAGAAAAGCAAAAAGAGCAAGCACTAGCCACGATCGACAGCTTAGATCGATTGTTGGCGCATCAGCCATATATTGCAGGCGATCGCTTTAGTGTGGCAGATATTACGGCGGTGGCTGGATTTGCGTTTGGTGGATTTTGTCAGATTGCGATTCCAGAAACAGCAACACATCTGAAAGTATGGCACGATCGGATGATGAAACGACCGAGTTTTAGTGCTTAATTGGAGTGCCAAGGGTTAAATTCTCCCACCTTTGTAGGTGGAATGTTGTTGGGGTGAGGTTTCAATCCTCATCTCAATGGGTAGAACAAAGATGGGGTAGTATTAGTCAACTTACCCCATCTAAATATCGTGTGTTCTCTATATCCGAGCCAGCAACGGGTAGAACGAGCTATTCAAATCATAAAAAACACAAAATGAGTATCACGATCGAGTAGAATTTGCGCTCTTTCAAGCTATAATAGAGGCAGCCAAAGTTAAAAATAGTTATGATTCCAGTCAAAGTTGCTCAACAGCAGTTACAGGATTTGATTGATGCGGTGAGCCAGTCGCATCAGCCCGTTATTATTGCAGGACAGAGTAGCAATGCCGTGTTGTTATCTGAAGCTGATTGGGCATCGGTGCAGGAAACATTGTATCTTCTGTCAGTTCCGGGAATGCGAGAATCGATTCGGGAAGGATTGGCGACACCGATTGAGGAATGCGATCGGGAGTTAGAGTGGTGAGTTGGGATTTAGTTTACACCAAACAGGCACAGAAAGATGCCCAAAAACTAGCTTCTAGTAATTTACGAGATAAGGCATAAGCCTTGCTTGATATCATTAAAATCAATCCGTTTCAAAATCCACCACCCTACGAAAAATTAGTGGGAGATTTGGCTGGTGCGTACTCACGGCGAATAAATATTCAGCATCGTCTGGTGTATGAGGTTATTGATTCTGAAAATACGCTGAAAATTTTGCGGATGTGGACGCATTATGAGTAGTGTTTATTAACAAGTCGCGGGAGGTTATAGTCAAAACGGATCTCCCGTACTTATGGTGATAACGTAAGCTTATAATCTATCAGCATCAAGGGTTTCAGCGTTCATTCATATTCAGTCTCCCAGTCTTCGCCGTCGAGTACAGAAAATTCAGTTAATTCAGGATCTGTCGAAAAATCTTGGGCTGTGACAGCCATATATGGTGCTAGTATTTTATGACGTTCCGCGATCGGCAACCTAGCAATTTCTGTGAAAGATAGCTTGAGTGGCGGTGGTTCTGTTAGCGAACTGCTATACTCGGAACTTTTCGTTGATAACTGTTGCGATTGTTTTGTTTTTTCAACTAAAAATTCCACAAAATCGAGAACTTCCTGCTGTTTTTCGGTCGGAAGTATCCGCAATTTTTTTAATAATATTTGTTCCAGTTCAATTTGTTTTATCATCGATTTTAACCTTCACAAGTTCGTCATATATTTAGTTTGAATCGTTGGAGGTGGGCTGCTTTCTTCTGCCAAACAAACCCGACATACTTAAACCTGTGACTAATAAGCCGAGCATTCCCAATCCGTTTAAAATTGGGTAAATTGCTTGCAGGTGAAAGATTTCACCTGTATGAATTTTTAACAAGAATCTCGATGAGATTTCTATACCGAGCGGCCACTCTCGGAGCATTGTGATAGCCATTCCAGTCAACACGGTCAGCGCGATCGGCAAAGCAACAATAATGCCTATAATGCGGTGGTACTTGCGAAATGCTTTCTTCATAGTGGTTGAAAGTTTGGGAATACAGAGGTTATATAAAGAGGGAGCGTTGAGTGCTGGTTTCTGAGTAACTGCGATCGCATAACTCTCACAGGACTTACGCACTCCGACTCAGAGAAACCGGATCTTTTAACTTTTATTCAAGGTTTGAACGAATTACGACGGTAAAAAACTCGGTTTCTGCGTCCCCGACTGTAGAATCAAGCACTCAGCACTTTATTTTAGGATTTGGGAATGCTACTGATAGTTTTTTCGAGCGACTGCAATTCGGCCAGCACTTGGTCTTTACTCGGCTTTGACTTTTTGAGTTCTGTCATGACTTTTTCTGTAGTTTCTTCAACTGCATCATAGCTTTTAGGATCTCTTTTTTTGATGCCATCTTCGACTTTCTTCCAGGAATTCTCGAACTTGTCAAATTCGGTTTTGGCTTTGGCAAAATTACCAGTCTGAACTGCTGCTTTGGTATTGGTAACTACACTCACCAACTCTGCATAGCTAACGGGAGATGCTGCTTTGTCAGATGTGCTGACAGCCGTAGCAGCAGGAACCTCTGAAGGTGAAGTCTTGGGAGTGGAAGCTTGCTTGGCGCTGTCGCAACCAGTCAAAGCTAGAACGGTGACGGCACTGACGACAAGGATGTGATTTAAACGAGCCATGAACAATCCTCATAAAAATTAATACTACAATCTATTTTGGCATAAAACCAGGAGATCGATCGATCTCAATGATGTGCGATTCCTACAATTAATCAGACTTAGCAGCACAAGCAAGATGCCTGTACTGCTAACACTGTCATTTTTGAGATGGTTGCGGGAGTAAAAAACAGGGTTTAGGGAATTTAGGTAATGTTCTAACTTGCAGGATTTAACTACCTAAAACTCACATCGAAATGTTACTCTATCGAAACTGACATAGTGTAACTTGCGCCTCCTCGTTCTGTACCGACAGCTATTTCATAGTCTCCTGTTTGGCTGAGTTCTCCTGACCAGCTTTTTGCTTCTTTAACTATCGTCTTGGTCTTGGGATTTATGATGTTAAAAACAGCATTTTTTTCCGGGGATTGGATTTTGATATTCATTTTTTGCCCTTGTTTGGCTTGAATCAAATAAGTATTGACAGTTCCGCGCGCAACTCCTCCTTTAATTTCTGCTGAATTAGTACCTTTTTTGAACTGGATTCGCTGCTGAACTTGAGCCATTAAAACGGCTGGTTTTTCGGAAATTACTGGAGAGGAAACAATGCTAGATATAGCTTTTACTGAAGCCGGAAAAATCAGCGATGCACTTAAGCCGAGGAGCAAAATATTTAGCGGGTGTTTGAAACTTGTTGCTGGTTTGTTCATGGGAGTTTAACAGTAAGAGTGAAATTGGTTTACTTGTAGGATTATAGCTGACTGGGCCTGTCTGCGTGCGATCGCCCTCACCGAAAACTTGATTTGAGATTTTCCATTTTTCGATTTGAGAAGGAACTCCAGGATATGAGATAATTTGAGGCGATCGCCAATTTCGCGCTACTCTACAGTCGCTTTCTCGGGCGCGGTACAGTCAAAACACCCGCAGCCCGCTGTTACCCAAAAAATTGTACACTTCCTAACTATCGCAAACCAGAGGATATGACTCAACAGCCAAGCATCACCTACCGCACCGAAAGCGACTCGATGGGAGACAAACAAATCCCATCTACTGTTTACTACGGCATCCAAACTCTGCGCGCCGTTGAAAATTTCCCAATTAGCGGCATTAAACCTTTATCAACTTACCTCGATGCTTGCGTTTTAATTAAAAAAGCTGCGGCAATTGTCAACGGTAAACTCGGCTGCATTCCTGAAGATATCAGTCAAGCACTGATCGCAGCCGCTGATGAAGTTTTAGCGGGAAATTTGCGCGATCAATTTGTAGTTGATGTCTACCAAGCAGGCGCTGGAACTTCTCACCACATGAACGTTAACGAAGTTCTTTCCAATCGCGCTTTGGAAATTATGGGCGATGAAAAAGGCAACTACAAGCGCGTCAGTCCTAACGATCATGTAAACTACGGTCAATCAACCAATGATGTGATTCCGACTGCAATTCGGATTGGCGGATTGTTGGCTTTGGAAAAAACTTTGTTTCCCGCTTTATCGCAGGCGATCGCATCCCTGGACAAAAAAGCCGTAGAATTCCACGATATCGTCAAATCCGGCCGCACTCACCTGCAAGATGCCGTCCCGGTGCGACTCGGTGAAACCTTCCGCGCTTGGGCGCAAATTCTCAGAGAACATACCGCCAGAATTGAAACTGCTTCCGGCGATTTGACATCCTTGGGATTGGGCGGAAGCGCGGCCGGAACTGGCTTAAATACTCACCCAGAATACTGTGAAAAAGTCGCTCAAATCCTCGCAGAGTTAATCGGAAAACCTCTGAAACCAGCACCGCATTTAATGGCAGCAATGCAGAGCATGGCACCATTTGTAAATGTCTCCGGCGCACTGCGAAATCTCGCTCAGGATTGCGTTAAAATGTCCCATGACTTGCGTTTGATGGACTCGGGGCCGAAAACGGGTTTCAAGGAAATTCAACTGCCTCCCGTGCAACCTGGTTCGTCCATTATGCCGGGGAAATACAATCCGGTGATGGCAGAAATGACTTCGATGGTGTGTTTTCAAGTCATGGGTTACGATAGCGCGATCGCCCTAGCCGCCCAAGCGGGACAATTAGAATTGAACGTGATGATGCCTTTAATCGCCTACAATCTGATTCACAGCATCGAAATTTTAGGCAACACCATCAGCGCCCTGACTGCCAAATGCCTCGATAAAATTGAAGCTAAGGGCGATCGGTGTCTCGCCTACGCAGAAGGCAGTCTCGCCCTCGTTACCGCCCTCAACACTCACATCGGCTATCTCAACGCCGCCGCCGTCGCCAAAGAATCTCTAGAAACAGGCAAATCTTTGCGGCAAATTGTGCTAGAACGCGGTTTAATGAGTGCAGAAGACTTGGCAAAAGTTCTAGATTTAGAGAAAATGAGTGCGATGCCGGTATCTTCTGCTAACGTTTAGGCGATCGAAGGTATAAGCCAATACGCTTGGGAGAAGAAGACCGGGCGGTTGAAACCGCTTCTTGTCAAACAAAACCCACTCCCAGCGGGTTGAAGGCCAGGCGGTTAAAATTACCTTATTTTCTTCAGTCCACGGAGGTGGACTTCGTTTGTGTAGACGCGGTTTGAACCGCCGTCTTATCTACGTTTGTTTAGACGCGGTTTCAACCGCCGTCTGATCTTTTCAATTCTAAAGTTTGGGAGCAAGATTTATGCGCGCAGGTTCCTTTGGGAAACTAACTCAAGATAAAGAGAACACAACTCAAGTAACATTTCATTATGTGGAAGGTCACACTGAAACCTTTACTATTCCGATCCCAGCACAAGAATTTCAAGACGAAGTGCTGACTTTGTTAAATCAACCTTGGTTGACTTTTCATTTGGTCGATCAAACGGTTTTTATCTGCACTTCTCGGTTGGTGAAAGTGGAAGTTAAACCTGCTATCCCGGAACTTCAAGGTCAAGGAATTTTCTCTAACTCCCTGCGAGTTAGTACCATGCAGCGGGCTGCTTCTGGCAGATTGCCGATGTCTACTTAAACTTGGTAATGGGGCATGGGGCATGGGGCATGGGGCATGGGGCATCTTGCCCGCTCGCGAAGTCGAAGGGTGGGCATGGGGCATCTTGCCCGCTCGCGAAGTCGAAGGGTGGGCATGGGGCATGGGGCATGGGGCATCGGGCAAAGAGGGCATGGGCCAAACAGGGCAGTGGGGCATCGGCCAAAGAGGGCATCGGCCAAAGAGGGCATCGGCCAAAGAGGGCATCGGGCATCGGTAAGAGTGGCCAACTACAAACTGCTAAAAATTAGTTGTAAATTAATTCCCAATTCCCTGTTTTGCCAATTCCCAATTCCCTGTTTTGCCAATTCCCCATTCCCCATTCCCCATTCCCCATTCCCCATTCCCCATTCCCCAATGCCCCATTCCCTGTTTTGCCAATTCCCAATGCCCAATGCCCACCCTTCGACTTCGCGAGCGGGCAAGATGCCCAATGCCCACCCTTCGACTTCGCGAGCGGGCAAGATGCCCAATGCCCCATTCCCCATTCCCCATTCCCAATTCCCCATTCCCAATTATGTCTGCTGTTAGTTTAATTCGGGCCAATTCATACGATCGCCAAAAGCTACAAAAATCTTTAGAAAACCTGCTCGCACCCTTGGGCGGAATCTCGGCTTTTGTCAAATCGGGCGATCGTGTTTTACTCAAACCCAACCTCCTGACAGGTGCTCGCCCTACCAAAGAATGCGTCACCCGCCCGGAATTGGTTTACTGCGTGGCGAAAATGGTCATCGAAGCAGGTGGTAAACCGTTTTTAGGAGACAGTCCGGCTTTTGGTAGCGCCATGGGTGTCGCCAAAGCCAACGGTTATTTGCCACTGTTGGCAGAACTAAATTTACCAGTAGTAGAGTTTCAAGGAAAACGCTACGAAACAGTCAGCCAAGACTTCAATCATCTCCGACTTTGCAAAGAAGCAATGGAAGCTGATGTGGTGATTAATCTTCCCAAGCTCAAATCTCACGTTCAATTAACCGTGACAATGGGCGTGAAAAATTTGTTCGGCTGCGTGCCCGGAAAAATGAAAGCTTGGTGGCACATGGAAGCTGGCAAAGATAGCGCCAAATTCGGTCAAATGCTAGTAGAAACTGCCCGAGCAATTAACCCAAGTTTGACGATTTTGGATGGCATTATCGGTCATGAAGGTAACGGGCCAAGCGGCGGCGAACCTAAGTTTTTGGGGATGTTGGGCGCGTCTGATGATGTGTTTGCGCTGGACAGAACTTTAGTTGAAATTATTAATGTCAATCCGGCCCTGGTTCCGACTGTAGCTGCGGCGATGAGATTGGGACTGTGCTCGAATTTGGAGGCGATTGATTTTCCGCTGTTGCAGCCGGAAACTCTCAAGGTTTTGGATTGGAAGTTGCCGGAAAATATGATGCCGATAGACTTTGGAATGCCGCGGGTGATTAAGTCTACTTTCAGGCATTTTTATATCCGGTTTATCAAAGAACGGATGGGGGCTTACGCTGGTAAATGAAGGTTTGTAGTAAAGTTTGTAGTGAGGACTTCAGTCCGCATCAAATTCAGAGGACTTGCATTCCGAACGATCAAACCAGTTATTTTGTTTGTAGTGAGGACTTCAGTCCGCATCAAATTCAGAGGACTTGCATTCCGAACGATCAAACCAGTTATTTTGTTTG
>NZ_JAUBUN010000008.1:173767-205506 GCF_036702665.1 Microcoleus sp. Aus8_D2 | reverse complement strand
CCATTTATTATCAGCGGCCGGAACCCTTTTTGATTGGATGTAATTGTCGCTAAGTTATTTAGGCCAATATCAATTCCGGCTCTCCATTCAAAACCTGATGGTGAGCCAGTTACATCCTTGGGCTCATAAACTAACTCTCTCGAGTAATGGTAAGTTTTTGGAACGATTCTGACTTGATTTACTTGGCTAACTTTAGTAGTTAGAAATATCAGGGTCAAAGAGAGATTGATGATTCCTTTTTTGAGCCATTCTTTACTGATGGCTTGAGCGGTGTAAGTCAGGACATTTCTGCCTAATGTTTTGTGTTTGTATCTGGGTATTTTGGGTCTGGCTTTGAATTGATCTGGATGTAAGTTATATTCCTTGGTAGCTGCAAAAAATGATTTCCAGCTTTCATGCAATCTCAATAATACTTGCTGAGATCCTTGGGCTGGTAATGCTAGATAGTCAGTCTTTCCCTGACATATTTTCTGTATTTTGTAATAATCGAGGTATTCTCCCGAGCTGATAAATTTTTGTCTGATTAGGTAGTTAGCATAGTTGAAAAGATTCTTAGAAAGAAAGCACAAATTATCTAGCTGCTTGTATAGCCAGTGGTTTCGATCGATCGTGTGCTTGGAAACGAGCTGCATTGTTCTGCCGTCATTTTTGACTATACTAGACCTATTGCCAAAAAAATCTATGTTACAATTAAAGGTTTTGAGTTTTAGACCTGAGAGCTAACTCATAATTGTAAAGTGCTGATCTAACCTGCAATCTGCTCCACTTAAGCCAATCCCTTCATTATAGCATAAAATTATTTTGCAAGAGGTCTACTATACTATACATGGCTATTAATGGCTATAAAGTGAATGCAATGAAGTTTTACAATACATTCGAGGTATTGGTCAAAACAGTATTGCCCAACGGAGCGCAGCCGAGGGGATACACAGCTCGCCAGTAAGCCGAGCAAGAGTTAAACCGGATGCAAAGGTTCGGCTCGGTAAATAAAATAGTTGTATGTAAAACCTGTAAACTGTGCTATCTCTAGAAAACAAAACCAGCTTTGACAAAATTTAAAGTCCCATGTTGAATGCGAACGGGAGTATATTGGCAGACAATCGATCGCCCGCATCGCAGTGGGCGCAAAAAGCTTTAGGGCTGCCAGAAGTGCAGGTACAAGTGCGTTTGCGGGGAAATCACCTGCATATTTTGTGCGAAGCGCAATTGTGTCCGTCTCAGGAATTGGTGACGGCGAGATTTAAGGCCGCGATCGAACAAACTGATTTAACGCGACTCTTGCCCGATCGAGCTAAAATTTACCAGTTATTTCTGTGCGGCCGCAAACTCGGTTCCCGACAAAATGACTGGACAGTCCGGCTCGATTGCAGCGGTAAACAGCCACAGCCACAGCCACAGCCACAGCAACCGGAACCGGAACCGGAACCAAAACCCAAAGTTTCCGAAGTGCCGCCACCAGTGACTCCCCCCGAGGGCGAACCGCCAGCCAGTCGTAAAAAAGGCGGATTTTTCGACCAATTTAAAAATCACAACCGCAAACTCAAACAAACACCAGAACAGGTAGAAACACCGGCGCAACCGCCGCAGGTGCGGGAAGAAATGGATTTTGACGCCGAAAGTTTCCCCATCGCCTCCCGCATTGAATACCCAGAAGTTTTTGAAACTTCCCCAGTGACGATCGACACGGGGGCGGCGCGAGCAGCTTTCAATCCCCCCGTTCCCCCGCAATCGGCGGAAACATCCCGCCAGCAGAAAGCAAGCCGGGGCGCGGTGGCTTTGATTCAATCCCCCGAAACCGACTCCGGCGACAGCGATAGCGGCGCCACCTTGACTGTTTCGCCGGAAACTTTGGCGCGCCGGGGCTATCCAGATGCGATCGCCAGCTATCTCAGCGAAATCCTCGGGCCGATGGGAGTTTCGGTGAAAGTCAGCATTCGCGAAAAAGAAGTCAAAAGCAACCGGGAAACCCTGCACCCGAAGGCGCCGAAAAATCTCAAGTCCAAGGAACGGCGGCTGCTGGTGCTGTGCGAGTCAGCTTACAGCCCCGAACCCTCCTTGCTCGCAGAGCCGATCGCCGGTAGGCTGCGGAAACTGCAACTAGAAGATTTCGTCGAAGCATTGATCGGCAGCCAAGTGAGCGGCGAAGCAAAGCCGGACTGGCTGCTGCGGGTGGATTTGACCCCACCGGACACCATCCTTAAAGAGTGGGCCCGGTGGGGAGACGTACAGTCGATCGCCAAACTGCTAAACCAACACTTGGCGGCATCGAGAATCGAAGTGCGGGCCACCCTCAAAGAAGCAACCCTGCACCTGTTTTGCAGCAAAACTGCCAAAAAAGGACAAAAGCCTCAACGACAAGAATACCCAGACAAGCAGCAAACCACCAACGCGATCGCCCCTTTGTTAGCCTCCTTCGCACCCCAAGGCATCCGCGCAGCTACAATCTACGGCGTAGAACCAGCCAGCGACAGCAAAACCGAGCCAGAGTCGCCGGTGTGGATCGACTGGGTAGACTTACCAGCAGCCCACCACCCCGACTTAGCTGCAAACCCGCGAATATTGGCGGCCGAGGGCGACCAATTAGCCTTGAGTTTTTTGCTCAACAGGTTTCTCAATCCCAATCTCAACCGCAAGCTGGAAACCGGAGGGATTCGGGCTGTGGCGCTGCACAAAGCCGACGTGCTGCACGTCATGACTGAAGCTCTGACTTGCCCTGCTCAGTCGAAGGTAGGGCCGCCGGTGGCTAAATTCTTGCGGCAGTTACAAATTCCGGGAGTCGCTATGGTGCGAGTCTACGGGCGCCGCGCCGGCCAGAAACTGCCCCTGTGGCGCTACGGAATCGACCTCAGAACGGCGGTTGACGGGGAATCAGCGCCGGCACCCGCACCGGCTCCCTCGCAACTGGCTCTCTTGTCCAAGGAACCGATGCCGGAGTTTGCGCCGTCGGCGGAGGATGGGAGTTTTGCGGGTATGGGCGAAAATTTAGTGTTCGATGCTCCGGCGCCCAACGGATGGCGGCCCCGGTTCAAAATCCGACTCCCCGGATACAAGCTGGGCGAGCAGTTAGTTCAAGCTGCGGTGCAACCGCTTGTCGCTTCGGGTTTGTTTGTTCCCAATGACGCTTTGTCAACGAATGCTGCCGAACCCGGGGGCGTGAGAGCCGATCGCGCGGCGGGAATGGCCTTGATTTGGCTGATCGCAGGCTGTCTGCTGACCTTCAATACCGATTGGTTACTGGGTCTATTTGTTAAATCTGGGGCGGTCAGTCAAGCTCCTAGCGCCTCCGAAGTTTGCAGCGGTCAAAATTGTCAAAATTCATCCCCCAAGCCTTTTGGCGACGTTAAAGCCTCTCTCGCGATCCCGGAATCTCCCTCTCCCTCTCCCTCTCCGCTGTCTCAGGAGGTGAATTTGCCTCAAATTCCGTTACAGCCAGATCCGTCCGCTAGCGGGTTCGAGGCTTTCAACGGCTCTGGGTTTACGAAACCGGGCAATACTAGCGTTCCTGTAGCTGATGTTTCTGCGGCTCCGGTGTTCCCGACTTTGAGGAGCGAGCAGCTTGACGAGCAGATAGCGCGCTACCAAGAGTATATCCGCCAGCACAAAAAACCGCCGGATATCTTAATTGTCGGGAGTTCCAGGGCGCTGCGGGGCATCGATCCAGAGGTGTTGGAAACGGCTTTGGCCGCTGGGGGCTATCCAGGGCTGACGGTTTACAATTTTGGGGTGAATGGAGCGACTCTTCAGGTTGTAGATTCGATCGTGCGCCGGATTTTGCCGGCGCAGCAATTGCCGAAATTGCTGGTTTTGGCGGATGGGGCGAGGGCATTAAATAGCGGGCGCCCGGATTTGACTTTTAGTGCGATCGCATCTTCCGAAGGTTACAGACAATTGGCCCGGGGTAGTTTTCTGATCCGCACCAATCAATTAGAGTCCCAAGCCTCGAATCCGAGTGCCAACAATCCGATCGCGAGTGCCGGTGAATTAGTGCACAATTTGGAACAAAGTCAAGCTAATTTTCAGCAATTGCTGAGTCAAAAGTTGGTGGAGGGTTCTGCAACATACAAAAAGCGCGATCGGCTGAAAGGGTTTTTGCGATCGATCGCGAATCCATCCGCACCTGTTGCTACCGACAGCCCCGAAAACGCAGCCGAGAACCCACAAACAACTGAAAATGCTTTACCCACTGCTGTGGGTAAAGCACCCAGCGATTTTCAACCAAACGGCTTTTTGCCGATCGACATACGCTTCAATCCCGATACTTACTTTCAGAAACACGCCAAAGTATCTGGATATTACGACTCCGACTATCAAGATTTTAAATTGACAGGGGAACAAACAGTAGCGCTCAAAAATATGATCGAATTTACCAAAGTTCGCAACATCAATCTCGTGTTTGTAAATATGCCTCTGACGGTAGATTATTTAGACCCGGTGCGGACAGGTTACGAACAAGAATTCCGGCAATATATGGAACAATTAGCAGCTCAAACCGGACTAATTTTCCGAGATAATAGTTTATTGTGGCCCCAAGCACGGGAATCTTTTTCCGACCCCAGCCACCTCAACCGTTACGGTGCTGTGGAAGTTTCTAAGCGGTTGGCTCAAGATCCGATGATTCCCTGGCCCGCCAAGAAGTAGAGAATGGGAGAGGGGGAGAATGGGAGATAGGGAGAGTGTCCGAGTGGGAGATGGGGAGAATCGATCGGCTACTGCACATCTAGATTGTCTGTTATGTTCGAGGGAAATAGCTGGAGAAATACTCCTAGACGCACGCCGATCCCAGAAACCGGGTTTCTACGAAGATTTCTCGTTCCTCGTCGCAAAATTATCGTAGAAACCCGGTTTCTAGTCCCCCGGCGCGTCTACCCTAAAACTGTCTCTACGTGTTGTTAACATTTAAATGATTTAAATATTATTGTAAAGGCTGGTTAAGCAATATTTATGATTTATATTAGATCTCTTGCAAAAGTCCTTTCGATCAAATTTTGGAACGGGCCGAAGAGCCCGTTCCACAGAAAAAAAAATTTGTGGAACGGGCCGAAGAGCCCGTTCCTAGCTATTTTTGCAAGAGGTCTATTTAACTCATCACTCGTGCGACGCGACCATCTCAAAACTATCCTTTCCTGTGGCTGAATACTGAACATGAAAAGATTGATATTTCCTGAAAATAGCAGAAATAAACTGATTAAAACTCCCCGAAAAATTCTGCCTGTGATATTTTTTATATTATCTCTAGCATTTTTCCTGTTTAGTTTGTATAAAGGTTTATTTTTACCTTTTGCTTTATCATCTGGGCCGCCCAGCAGCGAACAGCAACCTTTGCAACCCTTCGAGCAAGTTGTCAAAGACGCGAAAAAGTTGGAGGGATTGTTTACCCTGTATCGCAATCAAGCAACTAATAAAGTTTATCTGGAAATTAAACCGCAACAACTCGACAAAAAATTTCTGTGTTTCGTGACATTGGCATCGGGTTTGGGGGAAGGGGGCATTTTGAGCGGATTACCCTTCGGAGATTTCTTATTTCAACTGCGGCGCGTCCAGAATAACGTGCAGTTTGTGATACCGAATATCAATTTTCGCACCCGTCCGGGCGATCCGCAAGCCGGTTCGGTGGAAAGGGCATTTAGCGAGTCGATTCTCTATTCTTTGCCGCTCAAAAGCATTCATCCGCAAAGGCAAACTCTGCTGATCGACTTAGGCGATTTGCTGATGAGCGAAAAGCGCGATTTACCGGGGGTAAAAGCGATTTTACCGACGATTTTGGGCGCTGCTTACTCGATCGATGAAGACAAGTCTTATTTTAAAGATGTGAAAGCGTTTCCGCTGAATGTAGAAATTGCTTCTATTTACGGTTTTTCCAGCGATAATGACAGTGCGGTTAACTATTTACCTTCGGTTCCTGACAGTCGGGCTTTTAACCTCCGCATTCACTACAGTTTCTCGGAAGTGCCGCTCAATAACGGCTACCGCCCCAGACTTGCAGACGAGCGAGTGGGCTATTTTCTCACAGCATATAAGGACTTTTCTGACAAAAGTGGCCACGAGCCTTTTGTGCGCTACATCAATCGCTGGAATTTGCAAAAGCAAATCCCGACGGCGCCGATGTCGCCTCCGGTGCAGCCGATCGTCTTTTGGATTGAAAATAATGTGCCTGTGGAATACAGAAACGCAATTCGCGACGGCATTTTGGAGTGGAACAAAGCTTTTGAAAAGGCAGGTTTTACTGAGGCAATTCAGGTCAAACAAATGCCGGACAATGCCAAATGGGACCCGGCTGATGTCCGGTACAACACTATTAGGTGGTCGAGTTCTTTTGAACCTGAATTTGCAGGCATCGGGCCTTCTCGCAGTAACCCGCTGACTGGGGAAATTTTGGATGCTGATATTTTGTTGGATGCTAATATTGTCCGGCAAATTAAACAGGGATATCGGTCTTTGGTGGAACAAAATCGCTCGGTATCTAAAAGTTTTCAAGGCAGAAACGGCTCTAATACCAATCCCTGTCAGTTCGGTGTGTATTCTCGCTATTTGAATGTGCTAGAAAATGCGGATTCAAAAAAAGGCAGCGGGGAAAATTATCAAGGTGGAATTGCTGACGATTTGCCGACTTTGGTGGAAAGATATCAAGAGCAAAAGCGCTCGCCTTTGTCGCAGTTGCTTTCGAGTTCGGATATGTGTTTTGGGTTGGAATCGAGCCGACAGTTTGCGATGGGCGCAATGTCGATGGCTCTGTTGGAAAATGCAGCGCCTAGCAGTGTGGCGATTGACAATTATGTGACTCAATATATCCGATTTTTGACGGCGCACGAAGTCGGCCACACTCTCGGTTTGAGGCACAATTTTCACGGGAGTACGATGCTGCAACCGGAGGATTTGAACAATACTCAGGTAACTCGCGCGCAAGGTATGGTGGCGTCGGTGATGGATTACGTGCCGATTAATTTGGCACCTCCGGGAACTGTACAGGGCGACTATTATCCCACGATTGTAGGGCCTTATGACGATTGGGCGATCGAGTACGGTTACAAAGTTATTGGCGGCGCAAACCCCAACAGCGACTTAGGGGCGCTGCAACAAATTGCCAGTCGCGCGGGGGAACCGCAATTAGCTTATGCGCCGGATGAGGATACTGTTGACAATCTCGATCCCGCTGCTAATAGCTTCGATCTCAGCGGTAATATGCTCAAATACTCGCAATGGCAATTGGATAATGCTAGGGCGATGTGGAAGCGTTTAGAAAAGCGAATTCCGCTTCGGGAAGACGGTTATAACGAACTGCGGGTGATGTTTGATTCGGTGTTTGGCTATTATTTTCAGCAGGCGATGAATGCTACTTTGTATGTCGGCGGACAGTCGTTTAGTCGGATTCGCCCGGGAGATAGTAATGGGAAATTGCCGTTTGTGCCGATCGCCCTGGGGCAGCAACGAGAAGCTTTGGCTACACTGGACAAGTACGTATTTGCAACCGATGCGTTTAGTTTTGCGCCGGATTTGCTGAATAAATTAGCACCTGCACGCTGGGAGCACTGGGGAAGTCCGGCTTTGGTGTTTCCTCTAGATTACCCGATCGGCGATCGAATTACTTTTATGCAGCGGTTTGTGCTGCGAGTGTTGCTATCTCCGGTGCGGCTGGCGAGGCTGCGGGATGCGGAGTTAAAATCAGCCCCGGAAAGCGCTTTGAAATTGCCAGAATTGTTCGATACTTTGCTTCATGATATCTGGAAAGAGGTGTTGCAGCCGGAAAAGAAAATGCAAATTTCGACTTTTCGGCGTTCGTTGCAGCGGGAACATTTAGCGATTTTGATGGGAATGGTGCTGCGAAAAACAAGTGTTCCTGAGGATGCCCGAACTCTGGCGTGGTACGAGTTGCGGCAGTTGCGCGAGGGTTTGAGCAAGAGTATTCGCAATCTGGACAGGAATGCGGATGCTTATACGCGGGCTCATTTGGAGGAAACGCGCGATCGCATTTCTAAGGTTTTGAATGCACAGATTCAGTCAAATTAATTTGGTTCAGAAACCGGGTTTTTGAGGAAGATATTTCGTTGCCGCCCGCAGATTTGCTCAAAAACCCGGTTTCTTATAATCTCAATCAAGTTAAAATAATTAAATAAAGAAACCGGGTTTTTGCGTAAGTGCTGGAAGAACCAGGTTTTCCCGCGATATCGATTTTAGTTTCCATCAGAGGGGTAACTTAGCAATACGATCGACCCATTCCTCTGCACTAGATGCAGCCCAAATCAAGAGTAGTTCTTCGATGACAACTTCCATCGGTATTTTTCGGGTAACAATAATGACTCCAGCACTCTGATTCGTAGTAATGAACTCAGCAAATTCGGAGGGCATTGTTTTGCGATCGTGGCTGACAAGAACACGTCTTTGCTGTGCTGCAATTGCCAGCACATCTAAATCTTTAACGCCTTATAACCCAGCAGCAAAAGCAGTTTGAAAGTCGATTGTAGATTCTCGTCGCAGTAATCCTGTGACGATCGCCTGATTTAAGTCAGCATCAGCTTGATAGCGTACATTCACGATCGCACCTGCTGTCTTGCTGCCTTAGCTGCCATCAGTTTGTTGTACAAAGCTGGATCGCTGGTTTGTAGAGGTTGAGGCATGGCATCAAATGCAGATTCTTCGGCGGCTAAGTAAGCGTCGATTTCAGCACGGTTGCCTAGATAAAAAGCGATCGCCCCATAAACCTGTTCAAGGGTCAGCAATGGAAACGATTGAACAATACTTTCAGGCGATAATCCTTGTTGGAAAGCATAGGCGATCGAGTCAAGAGAAATCCGAGTTCCTTCAACCCAATAGGCATCATTCCGATACTCTATATAAGTTTTAACTGCTACAACTGGCATACATTCTTTGGGATTTTAACTACTTATTATCGGTGTTCGAGTTCGGGAGAGAGGTTGAGGGTGATGGTGGTCATGGTTATCTTGGCAGCAACATCTATTCATCATTTTAGCGATCGGGCTTTCACCTTATCAAAAACTTCATCACCTGGGACTTCTCGGTTTTACTACCCGCATCCTGGTTTGCAATCTACGAAACCTAATGCTTCTGTGCCCTTGAAAACTGGCGATCGAAATTGCGATCGAAATTGCGATCGGATATTCAATTTTCCCAGCACGGGCAATTATACCATTTTTTTAAAGTTCTGAAAGACTTATTTAAGAACTTAAAGCCAGAATTACATATTTCTGGTCGTTCTCAATCTCTATCATTTCTTTAAAAAAATGGTATTAGAGCTGCTTTAATTCGTTCTGGCCAACGTCCCAAAATGACTTCGGCATCAGCAGGAGAAAGTTGTTATTGAAGTTTGGCTTGCAAGGCATTCACCTTTCAGTTGGAATTTGAACGTTGTACGGAGGTTCAGTAGCTCTTAGAATATAGTCTCAATCTCACTCAATTTTTGTTAACTTTGACCACTCTCGAATTCTCTCCTTAAAACTACGCCATTCCTCATAAACCTCCTTAAATACTGGGTTTTGCTGAGCATAGAGATTCAGTTCATACTTGGTTTGGTCTTCAGCAGCTTTTAGGACATCGTTATTAAACCGTATCAGTTCAACGCCTTTTTGGGGGATTTCTTTTAGTGCCCAGCTATTTTTAGAATCGTACTCAGTCAAAATACTTGTGTAGGTTTCATGACAAGCAAGCTTGAAAATTTCTTTATAGCTATCCGGTAGTTTGTTCCAAGCATCTATGTTAACTTGGACATCAAATGTAGTGCTTGGCTCCCACCAGCCTGGATAATAATAAAATTTTGCTGCTTCATTTAGACCTAACTGAAGATCGTCATATGGTGAAGTCCACTCAACAGCAAAAAAGCGTCCATCTTTAAGCCTTTTGATAGATTCATCTACTGAAATTTTACCAATATCATCATGATTTTTCATTCCCAATTTTCTCAAAACATCGGCTCCCAACCCAGGAATTCGCATGACCTTATCTTTAAGATCATCTAGCCGATTAATCTTTGCTTTGAACCAACCTCCCATCTGTCCTCCCGTAGCTCCTGCGGGAAATGGAATTACGTTTAATCCTAGTTTGTTGTAGATAGATTGCATAAAGGTCAATTCATCATTAGGATTCTTTTTATAATGAAGCCAAGCGGTTTGCTCTTGGGGGTTCAGACCAAAGGGAATAGCACACCCGAAAAATAGCGCTTTATATTGCGGAGTAGTGTAGTAGATCCCACTATAGCCACACTGTATATCACCTTCGCTAACTTTTCTTAATATTTCCTCTGTTTCTCCTGTTCTTTTTAGTGTGATATCAAAGCGACCTTGTGTCATTTTTCTGACACGATCGCAGACCAGTTCTGGAGCACTATAAAGAATAGTTTTTTGAACACTTTCACTCAAGAAAGTGTGCATTTCCCATGAAACAGACGGAAGTTGCTCGTCATCAGGAAGTTGCTCGCGCTGCGGCTTATTCAGACCCTTAGATATAGGGTTGTGTAACAATAAACCCCCTACTAAACCTGCCGCACCAAAAGCAGTAGAAGGAATCATCTTAATAACGTCCCGACGTGTTATAGTAAATGGATGTTTCTTTAGGGGTCTGTGATGCCGATCTATCGAAATTGTGTTTGCAAGCCCCTTAAATGTGCCAGCAGCAATTTCTATAGATGAAATGTCGTTATTGTTTGGTATATTATTCGCTATAGTCAACAGTCTATCTGAGAGTTCTCTGACTTGTTCTGGACGAAAATATTCACCAAGAGTTCTTGGCAATTGGTTAGCATAAACTTTTATTTCACCCCATGTAGCGTTAGGTAATTGCCCGTTTCTGAGTTGCTCTACAGTTGCCAGGAGACATTTCTCAATGTTCAAAAAGTAATTGGCAATAAGTTGACGTTTTTCTTCTCCAGCTTGCTGTGAGTGAGCGCTTACTTCCGACAGTATCTTTACAACTTCAAGTAATTCTTCTAACATTTTTCCTACCATGAGTCATATATAAAGTTATGCCAAGATTTATGACCTCACTCCGGAAAAATTCTTAAATTTATAAATAAGTGTTAGCGAAGGTGGCAGATCCTCAACAATTAATACCACTTCTCTAAATTCTTGCTACAACCTGCATCGCTGGGTTGATTTCATACAATCAATCCAGCGAGCGATTCTACTGTTGCATGATTTTTGCGAACTTCTCTAAATTGGGATAACGCTTCACATTGCTGGCGATAGATGAGCATTCAACCAAATAGTCATGCGGCTAAAACGGGATGGTCGAGTTTGCGGACTGCATACAGAAGCGCAGCTTTAATATCGTCAAGTTCCAAGTCTGGCAATTCTTCGAGAAACTCAAAAATTTGCTCACCCGCAACTAGCAACTCTAGGATATCGATAACTCGAATCCGCATTCCCCGGATGCAGGGACGACCGCCACATTGTCTTGGGTTTACTGTGATTCTGTCAAACAGATAAGCAACAGATGCTGGCATTGGTTAAAATTGTTTGAAACTTGTGTCTCTAGTTTACTTCATTTATCGCTCGAAAGTCACACCGCGATAAAGCGCATCAACTACGTTGCGATCGTTAGCATGAGCTCTTGAGGATTCAACAGTTGACGTTTGGAAGCATTGAGAAATTCGATGCTAACTGGTTCGTCATTTTCGTCATAACTGACAATCACGCCTCCAGGTTCAGAGATAGCATTGGCTGGAAACGCATCACGGAAGATAAAAATCAGAATGTCTGCTTCTGCATCGTATTTAACTTTCATCGGTATTCTCCTGCCAATATCGCTTAACTTGATTTGTCCAGTACAGAGTTAAGATTCGTCTGGTTTTGCCAATTTCAACAAAGGGTACTCTAAGAAGACCGTTGCCTCGTTTGATTTGAGCCACCAAGACATCATCTTCCACGATAATCTGTTGAGGATTGATGACAGCCACCTCAACCTCTTCCCTGGTAATTTTCAATCGCTCCTCCCATTGTAGCTGACGCTCCTGGGCGTGTTTTGTCCAAACAATTTGCATATCTCCTCATACTCCCGATTCCTCTGTAGGTTCCATTTTGCATTTTGCATTTTGCATTTTTAACTATAATGCCTCGCACTCTGCTGCCAACGGAATGCCCAACTCCGTGAGTAGTGGAAAGTTTTCATTTGCCAGAAACCGCATTAACTTGCCTCAGCAAAGAGTAAAGGCGTATAAAATACATCTTCTTTGAGGCATTCGGCCGCCAAAGCAAACACAGCTTGGATAGATTCAGGATTAAGCGTTGGGTAGTTTTCTAGAACTTGTTGCTGCGTCCAACCTTCTGAAAATAGCCCTAGAATAAACTCCACTGATATTCGTGTTCCCTTAATTACAGGCTTGCCAAGCAGAATTTTAGGATTTGAGTGAATGTGTGCTTTCCAGTTCACGATCGGTTCGCCTCTATGGAATTTTTACCTATTAAATCACTAGCACTATTTTACCATAAACAAAACCCGCAAGGTGCGGGCTTCATTTTAATAACTGCAATTTAACTGATTACTACATCACAACTGCACTAATCAAAGTGTGCACATTTTGCACCACAGCAGTAGTCAAATTATGAGTCGCAGGCAAACTGTCAACCACAATTCCAGCGCACAATAGCATCAGATACAGAATAGAGTATTTGAAGAGCGATCGCGCAACGGTCTTATCTTCAGGAGTCTGCAACAGCAACCAAGCTTTTTGAGCAAAAATAGCACCCAGGAAAATAGCTGTTCCCGCATACACCGGGCCAGCCAAATTCAGCGGATACACTAGCAGCAAAGTGGCTGGAAGCATCAATAACGTGTAAATCCAAATTTGGCTGGCTGTGGCTGCATCCCCCTCAATAACCGGCAACATCGGCACGCCGACTTCCTTGTATTCGTCGCGAATCATCATTGCTAAGGCCCAAAAATGTGGCGGTGTCCACAAAAATATAATCCCAAACAGCAGCCACGCACCCCAACTCAAATCTCCCGTCACCGCAGCCCACCCAACTAGCGGCGGAATCGCGCCGGCTGCACCGCCAATGACGATGTTTTGGACGCTGTGGCGCTTCAGCCAGTGGGTGTAAATTAGGACGTAGAAAACTATGCCCGACATTGCTAGCAAGGCGGCTAATAAGTTGGCAACAACAGTCAGCAATGTAAAGGATATTGTAGCTAGGGCGATCGCAAATATCAAAGCATCCCGCTTCTTGACTCGCCCGGAAGGAATCGGCCGCCACCGAGTCCGCTCCATGATATAGTCGATGTCGCTGTCGTAGACGCAATTGATAGTATTAGCAGCAGCGGAAGCTAAAGCGCCTCCGGTGATAGTTGATACCAACAATAGCGGATCTACTTCTCCTTTGGCGGCCATCCACATTCCTGCTGATGTGGTGATTAGCAGCAGCAGAATAATTCTCGGTTTTGTTAGTTGGTAGTAACTTTTCACGAC
The DNA here is from genome assembly GCF_036702665.1 of Microcoleus sp. Aus8_D2. NCBI lineage: Bacteria > Bacillati > Cyanobacteriota > Cyanophyceae > Oscillatoriales > Microcoleaceae > Microcoleus > Microcoleus sp. Aus8_D2. The sequence goes on along the minus strand of NZ_JAUBUN010000008.1, from coordinate 192,095 downwards.
TTGCGAAAGGTTTTCGTGGAGGCGGGGGCTATCGTTGGTAAGGATTTCTTGCATTGGTTGTAAGCTGTTAGTAATTATTTGCGAATTAGTCATTAGTCATTAGTCATTAGTCATTGGTCATTAGTCATTAGTCATTAGCCATTAGCCATCGATCGTTGCTTTTTATGGACGGGTTTTACCGATATTTTATATCACTAAAAGGATTGCTCAACCCGCACCCGCGCAACTATAAATAAACTGGTTCTTACAGGTTGCGGTTTATTTTCAAGCTGATAAAACTCGATCGCGCCACGACAAAATACTAAAAGCTAGCAGGGTTCCCAGTAATGCTGCACCGACTGCTTGGTGCGCGACTGTCAGCGGTTCTACCTGAAGGTGCAGCCGGAATGTTGCTAATCCCAAAACTAATTGAGCAATCAGACAAACACTCGCTAAATTTCCTAATTTTCGCAAGTTAGAATTGAGTGCTGGTTGCCGCCAAGCCATGACTGCTACTGCTAAAGTTGCTGCGGTAGCGGGTACGATGCCGGCGATGTGGCTGTTCATTACCGAACACAATTCTGACGAGCCCAAACATTGATGCAGCGCCCATCTGGAGCCGACTAAGGCACCTAGTAAGCTTTGCAGGTAAACTAGCAGTGCTGCGATCGAACTTACCCATGCTAATTTGCCTGTATTGCCTGTAGCTTCGTAGGGAGTCAGCATAAAACCGATCGCTAGCAGGGCGCAAAAAAACAGTAAAGCCGTTCCTAAGTGAGCGGTAACGATGTCAAATCTGAGCAGTTGCGTCACGGTGAGGCCGCCCAATACGCCTTGAAAAACTATTAAAAATACTGCGCCGGCGCTGGCGAGGGGCAGCCAGGTCGGCAGGCGACTGCGGTAGAATACAGAAAGTGCTAAAAGGGCGATCGCGCTCAACCCAATTGCTGCTGCATCCAAACGGTGAAACCACTCCAGAAATACCTGCAAATTCATTTGCGCTGCGGGTATTAATTGACCGTAGCACAGCGGCCAGTCGGGGCAAGCGAGCCCCGCATTCATGACGCGCGTGGCGCTGCCTACTGCCATTAACAGCCAGGTTGCGATCGCAATTTTCCACACTAGGCCGCGGATAATATCTTTTGGCTGCCACTGCACTCCTGCTGCTGCGTTTGGCCCCTTTAAAACTGAGTTTGCCATGAACTTTACCTTAGCCTTTGTTATCGATCGAGCTTAATTAAATATTGCGGTTTTGCTTGGGCTGAGCTTAGCCGAGCTTAACACTCTTTTTCTCTGACAAACCGTCATGTTTACTACCTTAGCGACACTTTTATGCAATTAGTTTGTCTTTAGATTTTTTTCAACTTTCCTGTTTATATTACAAAAGATTTCTGAATTTTTGCTAAACTTCAAAAAACTTTAATCTTTCAGCACCATCCGTGATGGTCGATCGCTCCCTCACTGTCGAGTTTAAGTTCAAAAATAAAGATATAATTAAGAAAAACCTTGTTAATAAATAATTGTGATATGCAGCGTTCAAAAGTGTTTAGATACTCACACTTTTTGAAAGTGACAGTGGATTCAGCAGGAATCCCCCAGCCTTGAAGGGTTTTTATTTTATTATCGAGTCGGGTTAAATAATCCTAACAGTTGGCGATCGCACGGACAAGGCCCGAGCGCCTTGAATTTTTACTATTTCGGCTGGCTGCAACCTGTGTATTTTCGTCCATCAAACCCCGTTGCTCGGTACCGGGTGCATCTGGTTTTTGAAGAGGGCGAAGCATGACCGCATATAAGTTATTAGTTATCATCTCATATTCACGGAGGTCATGCGAGAGCCCCGGAGCGATATATTCGCGAAAACCAGATGCACCCTCGGTACCCCTACCTCTATGACTATCTAAGATTATTAAAAAAAATGTCAAAATATAATTAGATTGGTTTTTCTGCATCCTGCCTCTTCCCTCTTCCTTCCCTATTCCTTCTTTTTACCCGATCGCATAACCGTTATAGCCTTCTTCCCTCTTCCTTCTTCCTTCTTCCTTCTTCCTTCTATCCTTTACATCCGTTACATCCGTTACTTGCATCCGTTGCCGAACTTCCTTCTTCCTGAATCTCAAACCTAAAATATAAAACTGTGCAGCCATGTCCCAAAAAAACGAAACCGCTGTTCTGGTATTATCGCTCTTAATTACGATCGGGCTAGCCGGTGCAGGTATGTGGTGGCTGACAAGCCGCGGCGGCATCATTCCCGGAGGTTCATCACCCCAAAATCAGACGTTTTCCAAGTCCCCGACAGGGAATTCCTCGCAGTCTGAGCAGCAAATTCAGCAGCGTCTGAGTGCGGGAAAAAAATTGTTAATTTCTGAAAAAGCAAGCACAAAGAAACAAGCAGCAGTAGAGGCGATCGCATCTGGCAACTACAACGCAGCTATTTCTGATTTACAAGCTTCGCTGAAAACCAATCGCAACGATCCTGAAGCACTAATTTACCTCAACAACGCCCGCATCGGCAATCAAAAATCCTACACAATTGCCGCTGCGGTTCCCATTGGCGCCGATATCAATGCTGCTCAAGAAATTCTGCGGGGAGTCGCTCAAGCTCAAAATGAAATCAACCAAAACGGCGGCATTAGCGGTACTCCATTAAAAGTGCTAATTGCTAACGACGACAACAACCCAGAGATTGCCTCACAAATTGCCAGTGCGATCGCAAATAACTCAGAAATTTTAGGAGTAATCGGGCATTTTGGTTCGGACACAACCCTAGCAGCGAGCAAGATTTACCAGCAAAATCAATTAGTAGCAATTTCTCCGACAAGTACCTCTGTGCAGCTTTCAGGAGTTGGCAGCAACATATTTAGGACAGTACCAAGCGATCGGTTTGCTGCTAATGCTCTTTCCCGCTATATGCTGACAAAATTGCAAAAGCAAAAAGTTGCTGTATTTTTTAATTCTGCCAGCAGTTATAGCAAATCTTTAAAAGATGAATTTACTACTGCTGTTTACGGAGATGGCGGACAAATAGTATCGGAATTTGACTTGGGTAAGGGGAATTTTAATGCTGCCGAAAGCGTTAAAAGTGCGATCGCCCAAGGAGCAGAAGTCATGATGTTAGCATCCAATTCTGCCACGATCGACCAAGCTTTGCAAGTAGTGCAAGTAAACGCCAAACGCCTGCCTTTACTAGCAGGAGACGGCGCTTATAGTGCTAAAACACTGCAAATCGGTGGTGCAGGAGCAGTAGATATGGTGCTGGCTGTTCCTTGGCACATTCTCGCAGATCCGCAGTCAAACTTTCCCCAAACATCCAAACAACTTTGGGATGCTGAAGTCAGTTGGCGCACAGCTTTAGCCTACGACGCGGCGATCGCGCTAATTGTCGGTTTAGGGCGCAATCCAACTCGTACCGGGATTCAACAAGCCTTATCGGCGTCAGATTTTTCGCCCACAGGAGCATCGGGGGAGATTCGGTTTTTACCTTCGGGCGATCGCAATCGAGCAGTTCAATTAGTAATTGTTAAACCGGGAAATCGCACCAGTTACGGTTACGAGTTTGTGCCGATATCCGGTTTATAACTTGTATGGCAATCCTGAGAATGTTTGTAGTGAGGACTTTAGTCCTCTGATTTTGGAGCGGACTCGCATTCCTCACTACAAACCTAATTATAATTGATACTGAACTAGAAGTCTAGCGAATTCTATCTAAAGTTGCGAAACTGCGATCGGTCTAACTGGCCTGTTTCTCTCAAAAATAGCCCTCGGTTTCAAAGCAATTCTCAACAACAGCCACAGGGAGTGCCATTCTCCGGGCGTTTCCTGCCGCTTCCACTGGCCCGGGCGACAGTACAGCATTTCGATCAAACAGCGGTGTTGACTAATGTTTAGGCGATCGAAGGCAATTCGCACAGTCGGAAATTCCGCAAAACCGCACCCTGCTGCATCCCCAAAACTCGACTCCAACTGAGATTTATCGTTAATCAACTCAATCTTAGCCACAGGAATCAAACATTTCTCTTCCATAATTTCCAGAGTCGCCGAGTCGCAATCAATCAAACCCTTGGCAAAACTAGCTTCGTCTAACTCCTGAACAGACGGCGCTAGGGATCTCCTCGCTTTGACTGCCGCACTGCGAGCGATCGCTCTAATTTTACCCTGCGATAAACTTGTCCCAACAGCATATTTTGGCAAAATCTCTGCTGCGGTAACACTCTGATGGCTTCCTTTACCTTTGGCCACAAAACTCGGCCGCTGTGTCAGAGCAACTTCAGCGCCACTTTCGGAAATTACAGTTGTTATTCCCCAAAAACTTTGACCGCCCACATTCAACTGCACCACCCTCCGCAAATTGAACCATTCGTAAATATCCGGCTTAGGAATATCCACCAAAATTAGCAGCGCAATTCCCAACATCAGCAGGTTGTAAGCGCTCCAAATCCAGCCCGCACTCACACCTTTTAACGAATCAACACTTTCTGATATTGCCTGCAAGCTGTCCCTATTGTTAACTAAATGAATGTTTAAACTATGGAACAAACTGAAGGCTGTAGCTGCGAACAAGACAATCAAAGGCCATCCCAAATTCCAGTTAAAACTAAATCGATCGGTCGCAATTCCTTTTGGCGTCACATTAAACCCTTTCTCAAAGGGATTGAGCATGGCACTCACCACCGTCACCGCTAAAGGAATACACTGCACGAACGAGTAAACATCCGACAGCAAAGCCGATCGCGATTTGCGATTCAGCCAAGAAAACACAGTAACTTGCACCAAATAGTAAGGCAGGAAAAAGTAGAGCAATTCCCGCGCATTTGTCCGCAAAGGAAGTATGCCCAGAAACGAATAAGCTAAAGGCATCAACAGAAACACAATCCTGCTTAAACTGGTAAACCAGTGCAGCAATCCTTCTAGGTGACACAGCCTTTGTACGAATCTGAGGCCGCGAATCGTCAAAGGATTGGAATCAATAAAAAATGCCTGAAGGGTTCCTCGTGCCCAGCGCAGTCTTTGAGTTAGATGGGCTTCTATATTTTCAGCAGCCAAACCAGCACTCAATTTTTCATCTAAATAAACTAAACGATACCCGGTGGCTGACAACCGAATTCCAGTAAAATAATCTTCGCAGATTGAATCTGTGACAAAGCCTCCCACTGTTTGTAGCGCGCTGCGCCTCATCACAAAAGACGTGCCAGCGCAAACTACGCTGTCGGCGCTGTCTTTGATGATTTCAATTTGTCTGTAAAATACTTCTTCTTCAGGCACCAGCACATTTTCTAAACCTAAATTGCGGGCGATGGGATCGTGGTTGTAAAAGCTTTGCGGTGTTTGGACGAGGGCGATTTCGGGATTTTGAAAAAAGCCAACTGTTCTGGTTAAAAAATTTTTTGTGGGAATGAAATCTGCATCGAAAACTACAATTAGTTCTCCATTTGTTAGGGCTGTGGCGTGATTGATGTTGCCAGCTTTGGCGTGAATATGATCTGGTCTGGTTATATACTCGCATCCCAGTTCTTGGGCTAGCAATTTGATTTCAGGACGTTTAGTCTCGTCGAGCAAATATACTTTTTTGTTGGCATAATCTAAAGCTTGACAACCGATGATGGTGCGCCGTAAAATAAAAATAGGTTCGTTGTAAGTTGGGATATAAATGTCTACTGTTGGGGTAAAGTTTCCCTCTGCAACTGCAACTGCCATGCGATCGGCTTCTCGATGCCTGTCTTTCATTCTCAGCATTAAATACAGTTGAAGGCTGCTGGTGCACACCATCAGCATTTCTAGGAAAAACAGTCCCAAACTAAAGATACCGTTGAGGGGATCGCTTAAATTTAGGGTAACTAGCGATCGCCACAAAACGTAGCGAATGGTTAAAGCCAAAACTATGGCGACTACCACAGCCCGCGACCATTTCTGCGGTTGAGGCGAAATTTTTATGGTAGCTAAAGCAGCCGAGACAAGCACGACAGTCGGCACTAACAAATACATCTTGCTCGCAGCGGGCACTTGCAGCCACACAGGCGGGTTTTGCTGCCAAGTATTGATTGTGGCAAAAATCCCACTAACTGTACCTTCACCGCTAAACCAGGCGGAGGCGATCGCACTTGCGAAAGCAACCGCCCCCAACACGACTAGGGTTGCGGCCGGTACGCGCGACATCCGCCAAAAGCGGCGTTTCAAGTCTTGAAGGTCAAATCTTGAATTTGTCATAAAATTTGCAATTCCCGATGTACCTGCAACAGTCAGGGTTTCCTGCTGTCAGCTTTTTAATCCAGTTGAAAATTCCGACACACCTCACTGACTGTATTTACATTTTTTAACATTCTGACAATTTTATGATAGTTCACTTGCTGGCTGGTGGCAAACTGCTGGGCAAGTCCAATCCTGGCAAAGTATGGCAACATATGCTTTAGATTGTGTGCGATCGAACAACAGTCATAAAATTTGTTCGTAGTGAGGAATGCGAGTCCTCATAAAACTCTGCGGACTCGCATTCCGAACGATCAAACCTCTTCGTAGTGAGGAATGCGAGTCCTCATAAAACTCTGCGGACTCGCATTCCGAACGATCAAACCTGCTTTAGATTGTGTGCGATCGAACAACAGTCATAAAATTTGTTCGTAGTGAGGAATGCGAGTCCTCATAAAACTCTGCGGACTCGCATTCCGAACGATCAAACCTCTTCGTAGTGAGGAATGCGAGTCCTCATAAAACTCTGCGGACTCGCATTCCGAACGATCAAACGTGGCGACCTATAAACCCTGTTTTTTGCCCAATTTCTGGTTGTTCCTGCTTTCTTTTCTGCTTGTGGCAAGCATTCTTCGCCTCTTTGCAGTTATTTCAACAAAAAAATATCATCTCTAAAAATTAAATAGGATTGCTATATCAAACTATAGCAATCCCTAGGGCTTAACAATTAGACGAATTCCACATCTAACTCAAGGTAGATTAATTTTATAGTAATTTAAAAAGATTACCGCGATCGCAGCACAAAAACTTAGCCCTCAAAAAAACTAATCAGAAATTTCTAATTGCGAGATTGCATAGCGGGCGACAGCCAAACCAACTCTCGCCTGTTCTATTTCCGACAACTCTGCCCAAGGTCTTCTAGTCTCCATCACCACTTCCACCCCGGACGAATCAGCCTCTCGCATTGCATAAGCTAAAGGACGCGCCAACACCTGCAAATCTTCCTCAGCCCACTGAGGCAAAATATCTAACACGCACTCAACCATTTGCTCAGCTAAAGATTGATACTTAACAGTTGCGTTTTGGACGCTTTGAGCGATGGAAGCCAGAAAATCTTGAGGAACGCGAGCAAATTTTTCGCGCAAAGACTTTTGCAGAGCAGTCGCCAGCCAAATTTGTTCTAGTTGTCCGAATAAAACTTGGGACTTCTGGGCAATATCGCTGTCGCTGAAGGAATCAGACAGGGCAAATTCCTGCTCTAAAGCGGTTAAATAAGACTCTGATTCAAGTTGTGCAGGATTCCAGGGATAAGCAACATCAGTCTGAACGATTGTAGCGAGAAGTTCCATCTGGGCCTGAGGAAGCGAGTCGCGAAAATATTCAGAATCAGGAGATTGGGTAGCCATGATGTAATACCTATGTGGTTCAAGGAAAATACAGAAGGGGGGCTGTGTCAAGTGCGAGTTGTTAGTGGTGAGTAACTGTTTTAACTTCAGACTTGAGACACGGGCGTCGAGAACTTTGGTGTGCCGATCGCCGATTGCCTTCATTAGCTACACCCGCACCTTAATTCGTTCCGCAATCAGTCTCACTGTAGCCCGAAGTTTTTGCAACCTCAATACTGAACTCAAAAATCTGACCCTGAGAACTGCCAAATTTTAGCTGAGTACCGCTGCGCAACAGCAGTTCTTGGTGGTGAACTCTCACCCATCCCTCAGGCCCCAAAACTAGAGTCCCGTAGCGAGAAAAATCGCGCAGGAAGTAGCTAGGTTCTTCCCGGCTATCTCTGATACTGTTGCGACAGAAAATCTCGGCGTGTTTTTGAGAAACCCACTGTTCTCGAATCACTACGTCGTTTTCTTCCCAGCGGCCGACTCGAACCATACCGGTGCTAATCGGCCAAACCTGATTGCTGGATTCGGTGGATTTGGCATTTGGTCGATCGCGCCCCCGCAAGTAAGCACAATTCGGCAAACGTCCCAGCCAAGTAGAAGAATTTAAAGGTAATTCAGTTTTCAGGTCATCTACCGGTTCAGTCAGTTGACCGTCAAACTCCGGGTGCATATACAGTACGGGTAGAGTCCAAGCCGGTTGATTGAACTTGTACAGTGTCAGTAGCTGCTGTCTGGCGACGGCGACGGCCCGATCGACCGACATCCGCCCGGCCAAAGCTTGAGCAAAAGTTTGGATAAAACTCAGGGCTTCGCGATCGGCGATCGAGTCCCGCATCCCCAACACCGCCGGCACCCCGTGATGGATCAGCACCTCAGCCAAACTGCTGCGGGCGATCGCCTGTTGCTGGCCGTTAGTTGAATGCAGCCTCTCCACAGCCGGCTGAGCTCCCCAGCAGGCATTAAACACCGCCAGAGTGACGCGGCATCGAACCAAAACCTGAGCCAGTTCAGTACCGTTAATCGCCGTGTCCGGCCCCAAAAACAGCAAGCCGCCGTCGGGGCCTGGTATCCCGTGGCCGGCGTAGAACAGAATGTTATAAGCTTGGGTTTCCAGCCTAGAAATTAGTTCCGCCGGAGTAGGTTCGATCAGAGTATCGACGCGAGTCGGAACACTAATGTCGAAATATTTACCGCTGTCGTCGGTTTGAAAAGCACTTTCCAGAACACCAGCTAGGGCGAGTGCTTCTGATTCCAACTGCAAATGATGATTATTGCCGCTAGAAGAGCGAGAATTAGCACTCCCGCCTGGTTCTGCTTGTCCCAAAACTAGCAAAATGTTCAGCGACTCCGCAGGACGCAGGGGCGGCAAAGGTTCAACATTGCTGGTAGTGCGGCTGAAAAGCAGTTGCTGCGACAGAGAAATTGCAGGTTGACCTGCTTGAGGCTGCATAATTTCCCAAGGTAAAGCAATCAAATACGGTTCGCGCAAGTCTATGCGCACTCGCAGAGGTAGATTTTGCCCGATCGCGATACCTTTACTTTCCTGGAAACTCCCCTGAATCGGCCCTTCAAACAGCCACTGCCAAAGATTCATCCCCAAATGCTGCATCAGGCGGCTGCTGTAGCTAGGAGGTGGCTGCGCCGGATTCTGCTCCCCCCTCTCCACCGACCCCCCTTGACCGAGGTGGAGCGGCACAGAGGGACTCGATGAAAGTGACTGTAGCGACTGAGGCGTGACTTTTTCAGGTTCTGCCAAGATATTCTGGCCATTTTCCGGCAAGACGAAACTGCCATCAGGATTTAGGGGCAATTCGTGAATTGTCCCCGAGGGGGAAAACATTTCCTGCCAAGCTTTCCAAGATTGGGATAGGGCCGCTGGCCACATACAGTCATGGTGAACGTACCCGCTGGGATAGGGAGCTTGTAGAACCCAAGTGGCAAAATGGTTTGCCCCAGCGGTTCTCAGGCGAGCGATCGCTATACTGAGGCAAGGACTTTCAGGGCGCGCCATTCACAACTACCGACTCGCTGATATAGGGATTGATCGAGTTTATCTATTCGTAGTTTATCGGGTTTGGGGTGCGATCGAGTAGGCGACATTGCTTTGTGAGTTTTAATTTTTACTTGCCGCTCAAAAATTTATCTAAATTCGGTACATCCACCCAAGTTCCCGTAGCATTTGACTCCTGGGTCAAATCCATCAACAACTGCGAGTAAACGCCTTCTTTCAGCGACGGTATCAAAGATTTCCCCGCATCAATTGCTTCTACCCACCTGTCTACTACTCGGATAAACGGTGCAATTCTGCCGTCTGGATAAACTTGAGGAAACTCCAATCTCTGAGGAATCTTAATTTCTGCTAAAGGTTCTCCACCTTGGGAACCCCACAAGCGAAATCCGTGGACGTAATCTTGCTGGTTGTCGCTTCCCAAAACCAAAGTACCCTTACTGCCGTAAATTTCGACCCAATGTCCCCGCCCTTGGTAAGTAACCGAACTCAAACAAACTTGACAAGGCGTTCCCCCGGCCAATTCCAACATCAACGTGCAAGAATCATCGGCATCAACAGGTTTTAAATTTCCCGAATCGTTCGGATCTGGCCGCGCCGAAATTCCTGTAATCAATTGCCCAGAAAGCCTCTGCACGGGGCCGAACAGCCAGCTAATATAATCAAACACGTGAGAACCTGTCGCGCCCAAAACTCCGCCACCTCGCTCTTTTTGCGCGTACCAATTCCACGGGCGAGTTGCATCAGCGCGGCCGGGCACCAACCAATCAATTTTAATTAAACGCTTTTCTCCTACATATCCTGCTGCTAATAATTCTGCCAGCATTTGCCATGCGGGAATGAACCTAAATTCAAAGTCCATGGTGGCAATTGCTTGGGTTTGAGATTTGCTGTTTGCTAATCGGTAAAGTTCCCTAGCTTCATTGGCTGTCTGGGCTGTCGGTTTTTCTAATAATAAATGTTTGCCTGCTTCTAGGACGGTTTTTGCCATTTCAAAATGCAAAAATGGCGGCGTGGAAATGCTGACTCCCGCTACTTCTGGGATGGCGACGATATCTGCGATCGAGTTGCAAGCGTAGGGGATGTTGTGGGCGGTGGCGATCGCCTGAGATGAGTCTAAATTCCGGTGATAGACAGCCACAACCTCTGTCCGGTGGTGTGTCTGGAATCCGGGAAGGTGCACTTTTTGACCGAAACCTGTACCGACTACTGCAACGCCAATTTTTGACATGATTTAATAATTGGGGATTGGGATTGGGGAATTAAGTCTTTGATTGAGAGGTCAACCGCAGATTGAAGGCAGATTGACGCAGATTAACGCAGATTATTTTAAGATAGGAAAGCTTCGCAGTGCAATGTTGTCTGCTCGTTCACAAGCTGGCTCATAGATGAACTTCTGACAATATTGTTGAATAAACCGGGTTTTTTGTAATTTTGTTAAAAAATTGGTTCTAAAAAAGTAACTATTACCTATTGATTTTTCTAGATTATCGGGATATATTTATTTAATAATGGGAGTGGTGACTCAAGTTTAAATTTTGTCAGCACTCCCATTATTAAATAATACCTTTACAAGTTATCAAAGTCAAGCTTTTTACCCTAAAAAAAAGGGCAATTTTTTTTATTGCTAAAAAAAATATTTTACCAACGAGTAATTCTCCGTTATTATAGCGGTTCTCAAAAAAGTAAAGTGAGGTATGCCCGATGCCCGATGCCCGATGCCCGATGCCCGATGCCCGATGCCCGATGCCCTATGCCCGATGCCCTACAGTACCTCATCTTTCGCTTGAAAGGCTATACTAACTTCTAGTTCCTGCCTGCGAGACAGTCCATTCAATTACTTGTTTGCCCAAACTCACGCCGTCAAACAAGTCAATTTCTCTGATTCCTGTAGGGCTGGTGACATTAACTTCGGTGAGATAACCGCCGATGATATCAATGCCGACAAAGTACAGTCCGTCTCGTTGGAGAACTGGTGCTAGCTGAGCGCAAATTTGATGTTCGCGATCGGTAATTTCTGTTTTTGCGACTCGGCCGCCGACGGCCATGTTGCCGCGAAATTCATTGCCGGTGGGAATGCGGTTGACTGCGCCGATGGGCTTGCCGTTCAAGAGGATTATTCGTTTATCTCCGTCTTTTGCTTCGGGGAGATAAGTCTGCACCATCACTGGAGTTTGCCCTTGTTGAGTGCTAATTTCGACGAGGGAGTTGAGATTGCGATCGCCCGCCTCCAAAAACAAAATCCCCTCGCCAGCTTTACCGCCCAAGGGTTTAAGAACTGCCGCTCCTTTTTTCTCCACAAATTGCCGAATTACCTGCTTGTTTTGAGAAACAATTGTCTCGGGGCTCGCTCCCTCAAATTGCAAAGCATACATTTTTTCATTCGCCGCTCGCAATCCTTTGGGACTGTTAACTACCAAAGTTTTCGCGGGATCGATGCCGTCTAGAAGGTAAGTTGCGTAGAGGTAAGGAACGTTGACTGGGGGATCTGTGCGCATAAATACTGCGTCCATTGCTTCGAGAGGTTGCAAAGTGGGCTGTTCCACCTCGTACCACGCCTGGGCCGCCTCCCAGCGTCCCTCTACTTGTTGTACTGGGGTGAGTGTTACCTGACTGAGCATTGCCCAGGTTTTGCCGCCGATGACGCTTAATTCGTTGGCTTGAGTCGCCCAGACTTCGTGACCCAACTGTTGAGCTGCTTCCATCAGCGCTACGCTGGTATCGTGTCCTGGAATTAGTCGCGCGAGGGGATCGATGATGAATGCAAATTTCATGGTCAGTTACAATTAAGAATTGGTCGCAGGAAAAATTGGGCAAACTCAAAATTCAACGGGGAATGCCTCATTTTGCTGCTAGCAGCGGATCGAGCAGGCCTCGATCGTCGAGTGCGTGGATGTCGTCGCAGCCGCCTACGTGTTGGTCGTTAATGAATATCTGGGGCAGGGTGCGGCCTCCGTTGGCTCGATCGGTCATGCGATCGCGTGCTGCTGCGTCTCCGTCGATCGCGTACTCTGTAAAATCAACCCCTTTTTGCTTCAGCAGTGCTTTAGCACGAATGCAAAACGGGCAGGTTCTCCAAGTGTAAATTTCTACTTTAGGTGTCATCGGAGGCTCAAACAATAACAATATTTTTTTATTGTAATCTTAACCAATCTTATTTTAATTTTTATATATAGCAACCGCGCCCGACGGTTACGAAGTTTTCGCATTGCACTTGGACGATGCGATCGATTGCTTCTGACTTGTCTTTTTGATAACTAAACCCTTTTTCCTTCTGCTCTAATTGCAGCCCGCAAGCTGTAAGGTGATTATATATACATTTTTTGAACTTTTACCTAAAAACAAAAAAAACACCCGCGCTTCAAGAAACGGAGAGATGTTGAAAACAAGCAGCAGCTTGGCCCTGCTTACCGTTGCTGACCGACCTGCTTGTTTCGTTTTCTGCCGGAACAGATGATTCCTGCGCCTGTCAGCAGGAGTGCTACCACAGTACCCGGTTCTGGGATAGTTGTTGTCCTCAAAGCGGGGGCGTTTGTGTAGATGTTTGGCAATGTTGGCGTGGGCGTCGGTATGGGTGTAGGTGGGACTATCTGGTTTATTGTTTCCGTAGGTGGTGTTACCGTAAGTGTGACTGGGGGGGGCAATAGCGGTATCAGGTCTGGTGTTGGTGTTGGTGTTGGTGTTGGTGTTTCGACTGCCTGCGGCACTACTACCGGCTCTACTATTACCGGTGGTGGTGATTCGACGACTGCCTGCGGCACTACTACCGGCTCTACTATCGGTGCTGGTGATGTTACTACCGGCTCGGACGGTACCGCGTCTCGCAAGGATGCTGGTGATGTCGGTACTGGGTCTGGTACGAGTGCTGGTGATTGCGGGCTGGCGGTATTGTCAGGCACGCAAGCACTTGAATAGTTTCCAGGCCCGCACACATCGATTGCTGCTGAACCCGGAGGGGCAGCAGCTAGATAGTAGAACCCTGTTGCCATTGTGGCAGAGAGTCCAATTGCTAGTTTTGCCAGTGGCGTACACATAACTATTTAGTTAAACAGTGGTAAAATCGGAAAATAGAAATAGTGCTAGATACTAGCCCTGCACGGCGATAGATTTTAGAATTATTACCATAAATTGATCTTTTCTCTCCCCGACGCCTGTAAAAAATAGTATAGCGCTTGAGGCGATCGCCCAAACACTTTAATCGTCTTATTTTCTTTCACCCTAGTCGCGTAGCGTGGTTTGCACCGTCTGGCAAACCGTCTCGCAACATCTTTTCGTAACCTCTCAACCAACAGCCCTAACAGCCATTAAGCAAGAGAGTTTTTACTTTGACAGCAGCCTCATGAAGTTAATTATGTAACCGCTAGGAAACTAGCTCTGCTGTATTAGAATTTACAATCCACAATCTGACTATTCTTTTATAGTCTCATGCTTCGACGAGATCTGTCCTCAGTATATGTACGTGTATTCCCGAATGTCAACTACTTAAAAGGAATATTTAAGTATTTACCGAGGGTAGAGGGCGTATTGAATGAGCTGCGCTAGTCGATCGCGGAGAGTTTCCATTCCGAGACCTTTGGCGGCCGAAATAAATACGGCTTGAGGAAACTCTTCTCGGGCGAGAGCAAGAGTTTCTTCATCTACGGCATCGATTTTGTTAAATGCTACAAGGGCTGGGCCGGGAGTTACGGGCATATCTGTCAAAATATTCATGACGGAGCGAATTTGGCTCTGCCACGCGGGATGGGAAAGATCGACGAGGTGCAGCAAAGCATCGCCGTCTGTGACTTCTTCGAGGGTAGCCCGAAAAGCGTCGATCAAGGAGGAGGGCAGTTCGCGAATAAAGCCCACTGTATCTGTAAGCACGATCGACAAAGGTTCTCCGGTGAGGGCGCCAGGAATCGTCAGCTTGCGGGTGGTGGGGTCGAGGGTGGCAAATAACTGGTCAGCGGCGTAGACCTCGGAATTGGTGAGCAGGTTGAGTAGAGTCGATTTACCGGCGTTTGTGTAGCCGACGATCGCGACTGAGGGTACGTCATGGTGGTGCCGGTTCTGCCGCAGCCGGAAGCGGTGGGCGAGGAGTTGATTGACTTCTTGCTGCAATCGAGAAATGCGTTTGGCGATCGTCCGGCGTTCGGTTTCGAGTTTAGTTTCCCCCGGGCCTCTGGTACCGATGCCGCCGCCCTGTCTCGACAGTGCTTGACCGCGACCTGTGAGGCGGGGCAGGTTGTACTGTAGCTGAGCGAGTTCGACTTGCAATTTACCTTCGCTCGATCGCGCTCTTTGGGCGAAGATGTCGAGAATTACCTCCGTGCGATCGACTACGCGGATACCGATCTGAGTTTCCAAGTTGCGTATTTGTGCTGGCGACAAGTCGCGATCGAATACCACGAGGTTAGCGCTAATCGTTTGAGCGGTGAGGGAAATTTCTTGAATTTTGCCTTCGCCGACGACTGTCTGCGGGTGGGGGTTCGATCGCTTTTGACGCACTGTTTGCAATACCTGACCTCCGGCGCTTTCCACCAGCCGCGTGATTTCTGCGAGTCCGTCCTCAAAATCCAGCAAAGTCATCTGCTGAGTCATGACACCAACCAGCAGCACTTTGTCTTGGTCTGCATCTACTTGTTTAGCGACAAACTCTGCTTGAAAATCTGCTTCGAGTCCTTCCACCAACTCCAGAAAATCTTGGTCTGCGAGGTCGTCCAAACTCAGAGGTTCTGATATTTTCCAGGGGAAGTTTTGAGTTTTGATTGGTGAGTTTTGAATTAAAGGCTCTTCTATTTCATCTATTTTACTTGAAGCTGGTTCTAACTTAGCGCTCAACACAGAGAACTCAAAATTTGGCCGGTCTCCCTGGGGTATCAGGTGAACGAGATAAGTGTCTTGGATGTAACCGGCCGCACCGCCGCCGCGGCGCTGAAATCCTCCGCCGGTCAGCGTCAGCCAAACGAGGGCGTCGAGGCGCTGAATTGCCATGGCGGTGATGGCTGCTTCGCTGGGGATTTCCGGCTTGAGGTGCGTGGCGATGCAGCGAATGCCGCTAAGGCGACCTCCCCCGTACCGGGGCAATTCTAGAGGCGCAATCTGCGTTTGGCGGGGCGTACCGACGCCGACACGAATCACTTGTCCGCGACGGTTGATGTAGGTGCAGATTGGCTTGTCTATTTCGGTGCTGATGGCGGCGACGCGCTGGGCGAATTCTGCCGTGGTGATGCGATCGCCCGGTAGTCGCTGGTGGTAAAGCTTTTCGAGTTGCTTGAGCTGGCTGGACTTTAAACCCTGAAGATTGCCGTAGATGGTTTCGATAACTGTTTCTCCCGATCGCTCTGTTTATCTCCTATTTTAGTTAACTCCGGGGCGATCGTGTTCTGGTTTACAGTTTAAATTTACTAAATCTTCTTGCTCTAGGAACTCGCGGATTCAATATTGTCGAGTCACAAGAGCCGTTGTTTGTCGCACTGCTGGCGATCGAGCCTGTCACAGCAGGCATCTCAACTTGCAGTTGTCTTTAGTATCTACCGATACAGGCGATCGCTCAAACAATCTCGTTAAACAAAACTTAACACATAATTCTTAGTCTCAAAATCCTCCTTTAGACTTGTGTGTATTTTGAGCCTATCGGCAGATAGCAAAGTAGAAATTAGGTCGCTACGATGATAAGCGAAACATTGTTAAGGAATGTAAAAACATGGAAACTCGTCCTACTAACCTACCTCCTACCGCTAATGCCTACAACGGCAAAGATCGAAACGCATTTTTGTTTGGCTTGAACCCGCAAGCAGAACTTTGGAACGGTCGCTTAGCGATGATCGGTTTCTTAGCTTATTTGCTTTGGGACATGGCTGGATATAGCGTTCTGCGCGACATACTGCACTTTCTGCCTACCTACATTGCTCAGTAGTAACGAGCAGCCTTTACTGTCTGGCAGTATGAGGAAATGCCGCAACTGCCAGACAGTTTAAAAGTTACAAATGGCAGTGAGTAGGGTTGTATTCCTTTGTATCTTTCGTTACTTTTGAATGGCATTAACAGACTTCTTGCTGTGATTCGATGATTGCAGGTGGGGGCGCGGGTGCTGGCGCGGTGAATATTGAGAGCAAGACAGATATTTATGGCGTCAATACTCTCGCCCCTGCTGTATTCGTGGCAAGAAATCCGACCTCGACCCTCTGATATTTTATTAAAAATAGGAGCATCAACGATGATTAACTCACATTTACTGGCAGTAGTAGAATCGGCAGTGAATGACACAGCATTAGGAAATTGGCAAAAGCCGCTAGTGATGTTTGTTTGCAATCTGTTAGCCTTGCTAGTTCTGAGCCGCAGGATTTGGCATCCCCACGTCGGCCCGAAAATGCCTTTGCCGTTCCCGGCTTTGTTCAACAATGTTAGCGTACCTGCATTTCTGGCTTGCATGAGCGCCGGTCATTTGCTGGGAGCGATCGCAATTTTGACCCTCGGTGTTGACAAGTATATTTAGGAGCAATTGCGCGACAGTTGTGGCAATTAGTTGCTGCAATGGATTGATTAAAATGCCAAAAAATTTGGCAGGGGTGAGTGCAATAAATGCACTTACCCTAATTTTAAGTGTCGTGGGAACTGTTTGGATCGCGCGTTGATATGCTATTTTTCACGATTAATTGACCCGCCCAAAAACGGGTACAAGTCCATAACGCTATTGTGTGGATATCCCAAGATTTTAGACTTTAGGAACAAAAATTTAATAACTTAAACAGCTCCTACAGTCCTCTCTCCTATAATCTGGGAAGTAAAAGGAGGCAGAGCCTCCGGATCTGCGTTACCAGGCAGAGCCTGGTAACAAGCAAGTCGCTTAAGTTATTAAATTGCCATTCCTTAGTTAAAGCTCCCAGATGGATCTGTGAAGTAAATCTAAAATCTAAAATCTAAAATCGACTGACGAGGTGTAAAACAATGGAATCTACTTCGATCGCAAATTCTGACAAACAAAACCAAACTAACACCGGCGATACCGAACGCTGGGCTTCGTTAATTGGTGGGGGAGCGCTGGTGCTGTTTGGTTTGTCGCAGCGTTCGCTCAGAGGTGCTTTGCTGGCGGTTGCGGGCGGCGGTTTGGCTGCGCGCGGGCTGGGGGTTGTGGAGGGTTTGCAGTCGGCCGCAGATGCGAATCAAAGTATTAAAGTTGAAAAGACGGTGACGATCGACAAACCAGCCGATGAATTGTACCGTTTCTGGCGCAATTTTGAAAATTTGCCTCGGTTTATGAAGCATCTCAAACACGTGACGGTAATAGATGACAAGCGTTCTCACTGGATTGCCAGCGCCCCGCTCGGCAATAGTGTAGAATGGGATGCAGAGATTGTGGGTGAAGAAGAAAATCGCTTAATTGTTTGGGCGTCTGTGGAAGGGGCTGATGTTGATAATTCTGGTTTTGTGCGCTTTCAGCCGGCACCTGCTGGACGCGGTACTGAGGTAAAAGTGGTGATCGAATACAACCCTCCCGGCGGTGCGATCGCTGCGGGCGCTGCTAAACTATTTGGGGAAGCTCCCGAACAGCAAATTGCTGACGATTTGCGGCGCTTTAAGCAGTTTATGGAAGCTGGGGAAATCGCTACGACGGAAGGTCAATCTTCTGGCCGCAAGTAATAAGTTCGATGGTATCCGCTCGTCTAACAATAATCAGTTTGTAGTGAGGACTTCAGTCCTTTCTTTGGGAATTGAAATAAATTAGGACTAAAGTCCTTACTACGAACCTTTGAGTTTGTAGTGAGGACTTCAGTCCTTTCTC
>NZ_JAUBUN010000008.1:115467-173667 GCF_036702665.1 Microcoleus sp. Aus8_D2 | reverse complement strand
TTTGAGTTTGTAGTGAGGACTTCAGTCCTTTCTCTGGGTATTAAAATAAATTAGGACTAAAGTCCTTACTACGAACCGTTGAGTTTGTGTTGCTAAATTTTTTTGAGATGATTAGCTGATGCCGTCAGAAGTGATTTTTGGAAATGCGGGCGCTGAAGGCGCAAGTCGTGGCGGTTGGTTTGCGGGTCATTTTATAACGCCCGAAGATGACGCGCGATCGACTTCTGCGTTAGAGGTAAAATGGGGCGTTCACTCGGCCGGAGATTGCAGGACTCAGTGGGCGGTAAATGCGGCAGCAACTACGCTTTCTATTCTGGTAAAAGGGCGGTTTCGCTTGCAATTTCCTTCGCAAGAAATCTTGCTGTCTCGCGAAGGAGATTATGCTCTGTGGCTGCCGGGAGTGCCTCATTATTGGTCTGCCGAGGAGGATTCGGTTATAGTGACTGTGCGGTGGCCTTCTCTGTCGGGAGATAGTTCGGGTATTAAGAATTAACTGGAAGTTGTGGAACCAAAACGCGGCCGCGATAACCTGCGCGCTGGTAGCGATCGATCGCCTCTGATGCGATAACTCCCGCTTTCCCACTCTTCACCAGCGCCACACAAGCACCACCAAAACCTCCGCCCGTCAGCCTCGCGCCGAAGACTCCGGGGATTGACTGCAAGATTGCCGCCAAGGCGTCTACTGCAACCACCGAAACTTCGTAGTCGTCGCGCATACTTGCGTGGGAAGCATTCATTAACTCGCCAAAACGCTCGGCTGGCAAAGATTTTACAGCTTCGAGCACGCGGTTGTTTTCGGTGACGACGTGGCGCGATCGCCTTTTGAGGGGTTCCGGCAATATTTCCACTGCTTTGGGATCGGTGATATCCCTGAGAGCCTTAACTCCCAATATCCGGGCGGATTCCTCGCACTCAGCGCGTCGCTGGTTGTAGCCGCTTCCGGCTGCTAGGTTGTGGCTTTCACCGCTGTCAATGACTAAAATTTCTGTGCCTGTGGGGAAAGGTACCGGGCGGTATTTGAGACTGCGGGTGTCGAGAAATAGCATGGTGTTGGTGTCTGCTAAACTCGACGCCATTTGATCCATGATGCCGCAGTTCAAGCCGGCATAGCGGATTTCGGCTAGCTGTCCGATTTGAGCTAGGCGCACGTCGTCTAGGGGGAGGTTTAGCAGCGCGCGCATTGCTCTGAGGGTGGCTATTTCTAAAGCGGCGCTGCTGGACAAACCGGCGCCGATCGGCACATCCGAGGTAATGTAGAGATTTATTGGCGGTATTTTGTATCCTTCTTTTTCTAAAAGTCTGATGCAGCCGCAGATATAACTGACGAATTTTTGCGGTATGGTATCATCGTCTGAAAAATTTATGAGTTCGTCATATTCTGCTGAATAAAAATGGTGTCGAGCGTCGCTGCTGAAGCCGATTTGTACTGTTGTGCGCTGGGGAATTGCAGTCGGAAGTACAAATCCGTCGTTGTAGTCTGTGTGTTCGCCCAGCATATTTACTCTTCCGGGCGCGCTGGCTTGGGTTTTGGGTAATGTACCAAATACTCGTTGGAATTTCATTTTTGGGGAATTGGGAATTGGGAATTGGGAATTGGGAATTGGGAATTGGGAATTGGCAATAAATCTACTTATTTTTTATCGTTAATCCTTTTATGATGCCGAAGTTTTTTGCTGAATTCAACCCCTGTTTACAAAAATAAACATGAATTAAGGTTGGGAAAAAATATGAGGTTGTGATAGAATGAAAGGCTAAGATTTCTCCAAGAATTCAAAAAATGCGATCGACCAGACCCCGGAAACAGTTTGCTCAACATTGGCTCAAAAGCGAGAAAGCCTTAGATAAGATTGTGAAAGCGGCGAGTTTGGAGGGTTCTCGCGTCCTGGAAATCGGGCCGGGTACTGGGATTCTGACTCGGCGCTTGCTCGCTGCGGCTGAGTCTGTTGTTGCTGTGGAGATCGATCGAGATTTGTGCCTCAAACTCGGCAAGCAACTTGGCAAAACCGACAACTTTTTACTGCTACAAGGCGATTTTCTGGAAATGGATTTAGAGGCTGAACTCATAGCCTTTCCCAAATTCCAATATCCCAATAAAGTTGTTGCCAATATTCCCTACAATATCACCGGCCCCATCCTGCAAAAACTGCTGGGAACGATATCTGTGCCGGTTGCGAAACCCTTCGATGCGATCGTTCTGTTGGTGCAGAAAGAAGTCGCCCAAAGGCTTTACGCTAAACCGGGTTCGACAGCTTTTGGTGCTTTGTCGGTGCGGGTGCAGTATTTAGCAGAATGTGAGTTAATTTGCGATGTGCCGTCTAGAGACTTCTATCCGCCACCCAAAGTCGATTCTGCCGTGGTGCGGCTGCTCCCCCGAACGATAGAAACTCCAGCGGTTAATCCGCGCTATTTGGAGACTTTAATCAAGTTGGGATTTGGTAGCAAGCGCAAGATGCTGCGAAATAATTTGAAAGGAGCTGTGGATTTAGATAAACTCATTCAATTGTTAGAAGAGTTACAGATAAATACTCAATCTCGGGCTGAGGATTTAAGCGTGGCGCAATGGGTAGATTTGAGCAATAATTTGTTTGCGGATGACCCGCAATAAACTCGTACAAGCACCAGACGCCAGAAGTGGATAACCCCAAATTTTAGACTAAAAGTTTAAGCTGCCAAATTGATCTGTGGAGTAAATCTAAAATCTAAAATCTAAAATCGACTGACTGATGACTAATGACTGATGACTAATGACTTTTGATGGTTGAATGATTCTTGA
This sequence comes from Microcoleus sp. Aus8_D2, assembly GCF_036702665.1. NCBI lineage: Bacteria > Bacillati > Cyanobacteriota > Cyanophyceae > Oscillatoriales > Microcoleaceae > Microcoleus > Microcoleus sp. Aus8_D2. Next base: position 170,894 of record NZ_JAUBUN010000008.1, on the reverse strand, counting down.
ACGCTAATCGGAATTTTAATAATAAATTCCGTACCCTGTCCTGGCGCTGAGATACACTGCAATTCTCCTTTATGTCTTTCCGTGATAATTTGATAGCAGACCGACAAACCCAGTCCTGTACCTTTACCTACTGGTTTCGTTGTAAAAAAAGGATCGAATATCTGATCGACTACCTGCTCGGTCATTCCAGGCCCGTTGTTGAAAATTCTGATTTCTACCCATTTCCCATCTGAAACCTTGGTAGAAATTCTGATGATTTTGGGATTGGTTGGGTCTGCAAGTGGCGGATATTCGCTATCTTCCTCGAAAGCATCAATAGCGTTATTGAAGATATTTATAAATACCTGATTTAGCTGTCCGGGATAGCACTCGACTTTCAGTAAATTGCCGTAGTTTTTAATAATTTCAATGCCGGGAGAATCTGGTGTGGGGTTCAGGCGGTTTTGCAACATCATCAGCGTGCTGTCAATACCTTCGTGGATGTCAGCTAATTTCATTTCTGCTTCGTCAACCCTAGAAAAATTCCGCAGCGATTTCACAATATTGCGGATTCTATCAGCGCCTGTTTTCATGGAAGATAAGATTTTTGGCCAGTCTTCCCTGATAAAATCTAAATCGAGAGATAGAAGTTTTTCTTTGACTCGCGGTAAGGGATTTGGATACTGCTGTTCGTAGATATCGGCCATTTCCAGCAGACTGTGGGCATACTCGTCAAGGGGAGTCAGATTGCCGTAAATGAAGTTGACGGGATTGTTAATTTCGTGGGCGACACCAGCTACTACTTGCCCTAAAGATGACATTTTTTCACTTTGAATGAGCTTGGCTTGAGTTTGCTTCAATTCTAACAAAGTTTGTTCTAGCTGTAGAGTTTGTTGCTTTAACTGTGCGGTGCGTTCATCAACTCTAATTTCTAGCTCGTCTTTAGCTTTTTTCAGTGCTGCTTCTGCTGATTGGCGCTCGAATATTTCCGCTTGTAGGAGGCTGTTTGCTAGTGCTAGCTGTGCGGGACTGGGAAGGGCGAGGGCTTGAGGGATCAAGTTTACTAAAAGTATGGCTGTAGCGAAGGAAATCATGGCGGTAATTGCTTTCATGGTTCCTGACATCCAATAGGTAGGATGCCACAGCGTCCAGATTTCAAATATGTGAGTGATCCCGCAGGCGACGATAAAGGCTCCAAACATGGCAAAGATCCAGTTGAAAGGCAAATCTTCGCGTTTGGAAATAAAGTAAAGCAGTGTAATCGGGATGGAGAAATAGGCGATCGCAATTATTGAATCTGAGGCTACGTGAAGCCAGACTAACTTGGTCTGCCACAGATAGCAGTGCCCGTGAGGAATAAATGACCCCGAACTAAAAAAAGTTTTCCACATTTCCTGCATAATATTTCCTTTGAGTTGTGAGAAAATGGACTCTGACTGGTGTCAATTAATTTCAACCAGGGGTTTCTTTCACCCGCGGCTTAATCACCTATGCGTTCATATTCTCTGCTAGCTTCAGCAAAAATCAATCTATATTTGGAGATAATAGGCGATCGCCCCGACGGATATCACGAACTGGCGATGGTTCTTCAAAGCATAGATTTAGCCGATCGAATTGACCTGCGCGCGATCGGGACGGACACGATCCGCGTGCGCTGCGATCACCCGCAAGTCCCGCCGGACAAGAATAACCTGGCTTACCGGGCGGCGGATTTGCTGGCGCAGCAATTCCCCGATGCTTTGGCGAAATACGGCGGAGTCGAGATTGCCATTCACAAGCAGATTCCGGTGGCGGCGGGGCTCGCCGGCGGTTCTGCAAATGCTGCCGCAGTTTTAGTCGGGATGGACTTGCTGTGGCAATTGGGACTCACTCAGTCGGAGTTGCAAGAGTTGGGGGGAACCTTGGGTTCTGATGTGCCTTTTTGCATTGGAGGAGGTACGGCTTTGGCAACCGGACGCGGGGATAAACTGTCTCCGCTGCCGGATTTGGGGGGTTTTTCTGTGGTGCTGGCGAAGTTTCGCAATCTCAGTATTTCTACGGCATGGTCGTATCAAACTTATCGCCAGCAGTTCGGTAGTTCCTATTGTGCGCCGGAGGATTTGGAGTGTCGCCGGGAAAGGCTGCATTCGGGGCCGATGGTGGGGGCGATCGCTCAAAAAGATCGATCGAAAATTGGTCAATTGCTGCACAACGATTTAGAAAAAGTTGCTTTACCCGTGTACCCGCAGGTGTTGCAATTGCGGGAGGCTTTTGAGTCGGCGGGGGTTTTGGGCACGATGATGTCCGGTTCCGGGCCGACGGTGTTTGCGCTATGTGAGTCGGAAGAGCAGGCTCAGCAAGTGAGGGAACGGGTGAAAAGTGCGATCGCTTCTCCCGATTTGGATTTTTGGGTAGCAAAGTTTAGCAATACTGGGATTCGGATTTTTTCGGAAGGAAATGACACAAAACCGCCGATTGTGAGGGTGTAACTCGCAGGTGGCGCGATCGCGATCGTCCGTTAAACGTCGATGGGGGCGATCGGCAAAAATGAATCTAACTTTGCGAAGAGTCTATTGAGATCGAAGAACTGATAAAATGACATGAAACACGGATTTTAGTTTTGGTAAATTAACCATAAATCTAAAATCTAAAATCTAAAATCTAAAATCGCCATGGCTGATTTAACTAATCCAAATTCTACTTCTGAACCTCTAAGTTCGGCGGGGGATGCAACGCCTGCATCTTCTAAGCAGCCGACTGTTTTGCGGTGCGTGACTGGTTCGCTGATCGCGAGCGTATTCGCTTTTGGTTTGTATTCGCTAACTATGTCGATCGCTCTAAATTTTGCTAGCAAGCCCGTGCATTCCACCAATATTACTGTGCTTAAAATTAGTGTCGCCGTGCGAACTTTAGTAGTGGGAATGGTGGCTTTGGGTACGGGCGTGTTTGGACTCGCGGCCGTCGGTTTAATGCTGCTGGGCTTGCAAATTTTGATTCAAAAGTTGGTGAAGAAACCCGCAGGTTGAAACCATCTGAATACAGAAACTCTGGTGTGCCAGCTAAAGACTGAATAGTAAGATCGAAGCCATGGAATTATTTACGATCGGACACTCCAATCACAGTATTGAAGCGTTTCTTTTCTGCTGGAAAAACACGGAATTACGGCGGTTGCGGACGTGCGATCGCATCCTTTCAGCCGCTATTTACCTCATTTTAATAAATCAGAAATTACCGCTTCTCTGTCTGCTGTCGGGATTCAATATGTTTTTTTGGGGCAAGAATTGGGTGCGAGGCCGGAAGATTTAAGCTGTTACGATACTAGCGGTAAAGCATTGTACGATCGCATAGCAGCCACTCCTCTATTTACCGCCGGAATTCAACGCTTGCTCAAAGGCGCAGCCAATTATAAAATCAGTTTAATGTGTGCAGAAAAAGACCCGATTACTTGTCATAGGACGATTTTAGTTTGCCACAAACTCAAAGAGTTTAATTTGCAAATCAATCATATTCTGTCCGAGGGCAGTTGAGAATCGCACCAGGATTTAGAAGCAAGACTTTTGAGCAAGTTTAACAAAACTAAAAATAATAATCAGCCAATTCAGTTAATTTTTTTTGAAATAGATCCTCAAGTTAAAAATGAAATAGTTGATTTATAAACAGCTTATTATCGTTACGGATTGGAAGTCGCTTATGTCAGCAAAGAACGCAATTAGAGGCGCTCAAATCTTTATTTTTGATGAATTTTAGCAGCAACTCTTGACATCGCATACATTTGATATCAAATCCGGTAACTACGGAATTGTCGTAGGGGCGGGGCGGGTTTATATAATTTGTCGATACTTGCAAATATCAGGGCGAGGGGAGCCCCTACAACACTTGAAATTAGATCGTGCCGGCGCAGTCGGAATTGATATGAAATTATGGTAGGGCGATCGGCGCACACCATAGGTTTAGAGATTTTGTTCGAGTTTTAACGTTGTTCGTGGTATAATTCTGCGGGACTGTAGCAGAAAGGGGTGCTTTTTCATGAAAGCAGAATTTTATTATGACTGTCACAGATATATTTGCAGTTTAGTTCAAGTTGATTTTGTCAAAGAATTAAAAATTAAAAATCATCAAGGTTTTGTGTTGGCTGTTAAGCAAGGAGAAAAGATTGGACTTTTGGGGAAAAGTCGCCATAATGCTAAACAAGTTGATGTTTCTAAGCCGCATTTTTATAATGTAATTAAAGCAGCAATGAGCGCTTTGGAATTAGAAACTAAAAATGAGGTGATCTTGGAAAGAAATCGAACTATTGCTGATGGCGAAGAAATGATTCAACAGCAAAATCGAGAAATTCGCGTTTTGAATGAACAGCTTAGAATTCAAGCGACTCAGATTGAGCATTTGTCAAGGGAAAACCAGCAGTTATCGTTGCAGCTAGTAGAGAAGGAAATTAGAGAAACTCAAATTAGTCAAGAAATTGAGGAAGATTTAGCTACGGTGGGAATTGAGGATTGGATTGGAGAATCTGAGATTAGTGAAGAAATCGATGAATTGCCGATTTTAGATTCGGGGTTGGGAGTGGAGTTAATTGAAAATAAGCAGGATTTTGAGGATGTTGAGAAAGCTGAAGAAATCAGCGGGGGCGAGGTTGAAATTGTGGATCTAGAAGTTGTATAAAAAGTGGAAGTTCCAGCATAAAGTGAAATTAAGCACCTACCTAAAAGAGGTTCACAGAGAAAGATGAGAAAGAAATATAGCCTTTCTCAAAAAGGTGAGGTATGTCGGGCATAGGGCATAGGCCAAACCGGGCATAGGGCATAGGCCAAACCGGGCATAGGGCTATCCTCATGTTTTTGAGAACCGCTATAAGAAAAATATTTAATTTTTTTTACACTGAAAGGTTCAGGTTCGATCGTTCGGACTTCAGTCCTTCTTGGATGCGGACTGAAGTCCGAACGATCGAACCTTTATTGTGCATTTTTTATAGGTCGATGTTTGGCAAAATTTCTCTAATTCTTGTCCGAAATAGACGGACGGCGGCTCTTTGTCCGATCGCCCTGCTTTGTTGGATAAATTCGGGTATTTCTGCGATCGGCAAAAATGGAAAAGCTACACTTTGAGCAACACTCTCGTATTTGTCATAGACAAGTTGATAAACTTCTAGGGTTTGGCGGCGGTATCTCCAAATTTCGGGAACTCCCAAAGCTGCATAAATTGCAAACTTATTCAGAGAAGAATTCGTGTAATCCGACTCTACCGCCAAATCTGGCGGTGGATCGGTTTCCAAGTCAATATCTCTGCTTCTGACTAAGGCCTCATTCTGGATGTAGAAACAGGTATCTGGTTCGATCGCACGGGTGCATCTGGTTTTGGCAAATATATCTGTATGGGCTATAGCATGACCTCCGTGAATATGGGATTATAACTAATAACTCATATACGGTCATGCTATAGCCCTATTCAAAAACCAGATGCACCCGATCGCACTTTTCAACTCTTCTCTTTCCAGCAACAGCGCGCCAACGTGCATAACCTCAATTTCTAACTCGTCTGCTATGGCGTTCACAAATCACGCTAACATGATTACAGGCACTTCCTGCTCTTGGTACAGTCTCCTGATTTCTAACATTCCATTTATAAACAGCCGTGTTAGGAAAGAAGTGTTGTTTATTATTTTGTCAGGTGCGTCGCTCGCTCGATTGTCGATAGGATGCGATGTATTTTCTGTGGCGACACACCCTACGAATAGTCAGGTGCGTCGCTCGCTCGATTGTCGATAGGATGCGACGTATTTTCTGTGGCGACACACCCTACTAATACTAAGCTTATAGCACTTTTAGTCGGAATTTCTCGGCGATTAGGTACTCCGGTACCCAAAAACGATCGACAGACATGAGAATAGCTACAGATATGAAAATATCAATATTTTCTCCCATTTCCTCAGTGGGCAGCAAACCAAATAATTCGTCAAATTCCTTGACATCTGCTAAAATATTATCAATGTCTTCTACAAGTTCGTCCGGGTAAATGCAGTGGATTCCTCTCTCATCTTCATAATATGCTTCTTCGTCAGGAAAGAATTGTGAGGGTTTGAGATCTTCCATGAGATAATCTAGCTTGTGAAATTCTGTTTCGGGAACGATCGCAGCTAGATCTTTCCCTGCTTGCTGTAAAATAAAACGATCGCCCTTTTGCATCACTCGTTTAACGATCGCGATCGCATTTTCGCAAAAATCCTCAACAGTTAAGCGGAAAAACCCCTCAGAGTCGATCGCCAGCTTAGCCCCCACACCGGCGCCCAAAGCAGAATTTTGACAATCATCCAGGGCGATCGGTAAGATCGTAGGTGCGATCGAACTATTGTCAGCAGCCTTAAATCCTTCAGTCATCAGCCGTTCCTCAATATACGCATAATTGTTGACAATATTGCACAATAGAGAAAATTGTAAATATATAGCACCTGCGTTTTTTTACCGCTTATGAATAGCAGATTCCTCGATCGACTCCACCACCCCTCGCGCCCCGTCATCGTCTTCGACGGCGCCATGGGAACCAACCTGCAAGTCCAAAACCTCACCGCAGAAGACTTCGGGGGTAAAGAATACGAAGGCTGTAACGAATATCTCGTGCACACCAAGCCGGAAGCCGTCGCCAACGTGCACCGAGGATTCCTCGAAGCAGGGGCCGATGTCATCGAAACAGACACCTTCGGCGCTGCTTCCATCGTGCTCGCGGAGTATGATTTAGCAGACAAAGCCTATTATCTCAACAAAACTGCCGCCGAACTCGCCAAAGGAATCGCGGCAGAATTTGACACGCCAGAAAAACCGAGATTTGTCGCAGGATCGATCGGCCCTGGTACCAAATTGCCAACCTTAGGACACATCGATTTTGACACGCTAACCGCCGCTTTTACCGAACAAGCCGAAGGACTTTATGACGGCGGCGTTGACTTATTTATTGTCGAAACTTGTCAAGATGTGCTGCAAATTAAATCAGCATTAAATGCCATTGAAGAAGTATTTAAGAAAAAAGGTGCGCGGATTCCGTTGATGGTATCAGTCACAATGGAAGCCACCGGCACAATGTTAGTCGGTTCCGACATCAGCGCCGCTTTAGCTATTTTGCAGCCGTATCCCATAGATATTTTAGGATTGAACTGCGCCACTGGGCCCGATCGCATGGCGGAACACGTGAAATATCTGTCGGAACATTCGCCCTTCGTCGTTTCCTGCGTGCCCAACGCTGGTTTACCCGAAAACATTGGCGGCCACGCGCACTACAAACTCACGCCGATTGAATTAAAAATGGCTTTGATGCGCTTCGTCGAAGACTTAGGCGTGCAAGTCATTGGCGGCTGCTGCGGTACTCGCTACGATCACATCCGCGAACTATCAGAAATTGGCACAACTCTTAAGCCTAAAATTCGCGAGATTACTTGGGAACCGTCCGCTGCTTCAATTTATAGCGCCCAACCCTACGAACAAGAAAATTCCTTCTTAATTGTCGGGGAAAAACTCAACGCTAGCGGTTCCAAAAAATGCCGCGATTTGCTAAATGCCGAAGACTGGGACGGTTTAGTAGCAATGGCTAGAGAACAAGTGCGAGAAGGCGCGCACGTTCTCGATGTCAACGTCGATTATGTCGGGCGCGACGGCGTGCGCGATATGAAAGAGTTAGTTTCTCGCGTTGTGACTAATGCAACTCTGCCTTTAATGCTGGATTCCACCGAGTGGGAAAAGATGGAAGCTGGCTTAAAAGTGGCGGGCGGCAAATGTTTGCTGAATTCTACTAACTATGAAGACGGAGAACCGCGTTTTTATCAAGTTTTGGAGTTGGCGAAAAAATACGGTGCGGGGATTGTGATCGGGACGATTGACGAAGACGGGATGGCGCGAACTGCTGACCAAAAATTTGCGATCGCCCAACGCGCCTATAATGCCGCCCTCGCCTACGGAATTCCCGCCTCGGAAATCTTTTTTGACACCCTGGCTTTGCCGATTTCTACCGGGATTGAAGAAGACCGAAAAAACGGCAAAGCTACCATCGAATCTATCCGCCGCATCCGCCAAGAATTGCCCGGATGTCACGTGATTTTGGGAGTTTCTAACATTTCCTTCGGCTTGAATCCGGCGGCGCGCCAAGTTCTCAATTCCATGTTTTTGCACGAAGCAATGCAGGCGGGGATGGATTCGGCGATTATCAGCGCTAATAAGATTTTGCCGATCGCCAAAATCGACCCCCAACACCAGGAAATCTGCCGTAAACTGATCTACGACGAACGGGAGTTCGACGGCGATATTTGCGTTTACGACCCCTTGGGCGACCTGACAACGGTGTTTGCTGGCAAAACTACCAAGCGCGATCGCACCCAAGACGAAAACCTCCCAGTCGAAGAACGATTGAAGCGCCACATCATCGACGGCGAACGCATCGGGCTCGACATCCAACTCGCCAAAGCATTAGAAACCTATCCGCCGCTGCAAATTATCAATACCTTCTTATTAGACGGTATGAAAGTAGTCGGAGAATTGTTCGGATCGGGACAAATGCAATTGCCATTTGTATTGCAGTCAGCCGAAACCATGAAAGCGGCGGTTGCTTATTTAGAACCGCACATGGAAAAGTCCGAATCTGGGGACAATGCTAAAGGCACATTTATCATTGCGACTGTCAAAGGCGACGTTCACGACATCGGCAAAAACTTGGTTGATATTATCCTATCAAACAACGGCTACCGAGTGATTAACTTGGGAATTAAACAGCCAGTTGATAATATCATCGAAGCTTACGAAAAACACAAAGCCGATTGTATTGCGATGAGCGGCTTGCTGGTGAAATCCACTGCTTTTATGAAGGAAAATCTGGAAGTATTCAACCAGAAAGGAATCACTGTTCCCGTAATTTTGGGCGGTGCGGCTTTGACTCCCAAGTTTGTGCATGAAGACTGCCAAAATACGTATAAAGGTAAAGTCGTTTACGGCAAAGATGCGTTTTCTGACTTGAACTTTATGGAGAAACTGATGCCAGCTAAATCTGCTGGTAATTGGGAAGATTTGGCAGGATTTTTAGATGAGGCTGAAAATGGCAATGGGGCCGTGAAAGCAGCTAAAAGTTCGGCAGAAACTGCGGTTGAGGATGCCAAAGACTCAGACACTCCGGTGATTGTTGATACCAAGCGTTCCGAAGCAGTTGATGCAAATATCGATCGCCCGAATCCTCCTTTCTGGGGAACAAAACTGTTATCGCCCGAAGAAATCCCCTTTGAAGAGATTTTCTGGCACTTAGATTTGCAAGCATTAGTCGCGGGACAGTGGCAATTCCGCAAGCCAAAAGACCAATCGCGGGAAGAATACGATGCTTTCTTAGCTGAGAAAGTTTATCCCATTCTGGAAGAATGGAAACACAAAATCCTCACCGAAAAGCTACTGCATCCCCAAGCAATTTACGGGTATTTCCCCTGTCAAGCTGAGGGAAATTCGTTGCATATTTACAACCCGGAAATTATGAGTAACGGTCAAGATGTATCGACAGCCGCTGCGACATTCACCTTTCCCCGGCAAAAATCGGCGCGCAGGCTGTGCATTGCCGATTTCTTCGCGCCGAAAGAATCGGGCAAAATCGATGTATTTCCGATGCAAGTAGCGACGGTGGGAGAAGTTGCGACGGAGTACGCGCAAAAGCTATTTGCTAACAATCAATATACCGATTATCTTTACTTCCACGGATTGGCGGTACAGACGGCGGAAGCGGTAGCAGAATGGACTCACGCGCGGATTCGCCGGGAATTGGGCTTTGCTAGCGAGGAACCGGACAATATTCGGGATATGCTGGCGCAGCGATATCGCGGTTCGCGCTACAGTTTCGGCTATCCGGCTTGTCCGAATATGGCGGATCAGTACAAGCAATTGGATTTGCTCAAGTGCGATCGTATCAACCTGTACATGGATGAAAGCGAACAACTTTATCCCGAACAGTCAACCACCGCAATTATTACCTATCATCCAGCGGCTAAATACTTCACGGCTTAATTTGTTGGTGCGCCCAGGTTTGTAGTGCGGACTTCAGTCCGCTCCAAAGAAGGACTAAAGTCCTCACTACGAACCTATTTTATAATTGGTTTGTAGTGCGGACTTCAGTCCGCTCCAAAGAAGGACTAAAGTCCTCACTACGAACCTGTTTTATAATTGGTTTGTAGTGCGGACTTCAGTCCGCTCCAAAGAAGGACTAAAGTCCTCACTACGAACCTGGACAAATAAAAAAGCACCTTAAAAAAGTGCTTTTACAACATCAAGTTTGATTGTCTGACCAAACTTTTACGAGTAATTCCGAGGAGTGCGGGCGCCTGCTGATGCTCCGGCCATCGAAGCCACCAAACCCAATAACGAGCCGAACAAAAATGACCAACCAGCTTTGGCGGCATTTTCAGCAATATTCCGAGCATCCTGAGCAGATACAGTAGGCGGTTGGTTCGGCAGATTTACGCCACCTTGTTGCGCTTGATTAATCGCTGCTCCGGCATTTGCAGCTACTACCCCAAAAGTCCCAGCTACACCATTTGCTAACAGCCAAGAGCCAATTGTTAAGGTAGTTGCCCACAAAATTGCACCGTTCAAAAGCGCGGTGCTGCGGTTCATCGGGCCGCAAGCGCGAGCAGTTACCCAACCGCCAACGCCCAAGCTTATTAATAAACTGATAATTGACCAAATTCCTACTCCGGTACCCACGCTACCGGCTATACTGCGCGGAGCTCCTGAATTAGCAATGTTGCTCAAGCCGATCGCAGCACCCAACGCACTTAACACCAGTTGCGTGCCGATCGCAATTACCAAACCCGAAAAAATCGGGCCCCACCGCACTAAATCGTGATATTCCATGACCGGCTTAACTAGAGTCTGCTCGGTAACAACGTTATCTACAGGTCTATTTACGTATGCCATAGTTTTTCCTTTCCTTTGACTGTTGGTTTAATTTTTAACAATCTTTCACCTAACCATTGATTGTGGCTGAGATTGATATAAACCATATCTGCCTGCGGAAATAACCAGTATCTATGTCTGAAGAAAGAAACTAAAAAGTCATCAGCTCTTGGCCAACAACTATTAGCTAATAACTGATGGCCCAGAGCCGATCGCCAATAACTATTTTATCCAGTTAAAAAACTTCGCGGATGTATAGAGGAAAGACAACTTAGCGCAATCTGACAGCCGTCCCAACAGCAGTAATCAACAGCAAAGCCCCTGAAGAGTCTACATTAATCGTGCCGGTGTCAACTTCCACCCCGATTACGGCATTAGCACCTAGTCGCTGGGCCCGTTTTTCGAGTTCTGCGAGGGCATCTCGCTGTCCTTTGAGAAACACTTCCTCGTAACTGCCGGTGCGCCCGCCGATGATGTCGCGAATGCCCGCGAAGAAATCTCGCAGCGCGTTTGTGCCGTAGACCACCTCAGCAGTTACAATTCCCAAGTAAGATTGTATTTCTGCTCCTTGAATGATATCAGTTGTTGTTACAATCATCAGTTGGCCTCAAGTGCGAAAATTTTGAGTTGGTCGAGTTCTGTAGATTTACTACATCTCGCCCCTCAAAGATTCCAGGCCAACCCTAAGCTGTCAGTCGATTTTCCATTTTTCGATTTGAGATTAAAGACTTGACTCTCGCATTTAATCTGGGAGGTTGAACTTTGCTCTAAAATTTTGGAATCGACCCTCTGAAGCGTCGGGGGCTTGTGTCCGTTTCTTCCGGGTCACAGCAAGCTGACAGTAATTCGCTCTTTTATTCCACACATTCTTTGAAACAAATGGCCGTGTACAAACAAAGTCTCTTGGTATTCAGTACGCTGTTGGTAGCAGGATTCGCTGTCGCAACGCCGCAGATAGCGCTCTCAGCAGACACACCAGAGGAAGTTCAACCTAAAAATGATGCAAATTTAGATGCTCTGCTGCGGCAAGGACGCGAGTTGGTAGATTTAGGAGACTACAGTAAGGCGATCGCCATTTATCAGCAAGCGGCGCGTTTAGATGCGGAAAACCCGCGTATTTTTTCCGGTATTGCTTATTTACAAGCGCGTCAGGGCAACTATCAAGCCTCAGTAGAATTTTACCAACAGGCGATCGGTCTGGAACCCAAAAATGCTGACTTTCAATACGCCTTAGGATATGCTATGGCGAATCTGCAAAACTATCCCGCAGCGGCCGCAGCTTACCGTCAGGCCGCTGTGCTCGATCGCAAAAATGTCAATGCCCGAATTGGACTCGGAGTGGTGCTGTTTCAGCAAAAAGATTACAGCGGTGCATTTAAAGCATACCAAGAGGCGATCGCCCTCGATCCGAAAAGTTGGCAAGCTTATTCTTCATTGGGTTTAGTATTGATCCAGCAGGGAAACTTTGCCAGTGCTGTCACCGTGCTCAAACAAGCAGCCAAACTCTCTCCCAAACAAGCCAGCATTCAGTTAAAATTAGGTACTGCTTTGCTGCGCAGCGGCAACACTTCCGAAGGGCTAGCAGCTTTTGAAGAAGCGGCAAAACTAGAGCCGCGGAATCCAGAAGTGCAGCTAGAAATTGGCGAACTTCTCAAGGCTCAAAACGACTTAGACGGAGCGCTTATAGCTTATAAGCGGGCGATTGACGTGCGCCCAAATTTAGTGGAAGCATACGCTGCGATCGGGGAAATTCAACTACAAAAACAAGATTTTTCAGGAGCAATTATCACTTTTCGGCGAGTGATCCAGCTCGAACCAGACCGAGCAGAAGCTTATTACAACATGGGTCAAGCATTCAAAGCGCGCGATCGTACCTCCGATGCAATTCAAGCTTTTCAACAAGCCCTAGACACTTACCGCCAGCAAGGCAACAATGATGGCGCACAAAAAGCCGAGGCGGCGCTTAATGAACTGAAGTAATTAGTCTGTTGGGAGTTGATAGTGTTCCTCCCCGATCGCGTGGGCCTCAGAAACCGGGTTTCTTCAGACAATCTCGTGGGGAGGCGTAAATTGTCGTAGAAACCCGGTTTCTTGGATGGCCGATCGCGCTCAAGCAATTTTTTCGGTTTTTTCAACCTCGCGATCCAACAAATTTGGGTTAATGTCTTGGCTGTTGTCGCGGTTGAGAAATTGTTCTAAAAGTCGGAAGAAAGAGGCAAAAGCAGCTTTGCCGTCAGCGCACTTGAAGAGGATAATTGTGTCCCAGGAATTGGCAGTTTGAATGGAAAAGTGGACTTGCAACCAGGGTTGAAATTCTTGGTAAAAATCTAATTCTTCTTCTGTTGGCATAATTCCCATTTCCTGGCGAGCAAATTTATACCCGACTAGGAATTGTCGCAGCGCGGTAACTGAAGCTGCACCGATATAAAGTCCGGGCTTCTGTTCTATTTTTTTGAGGAGTTCAAAAAGGTTACTCATTTTTAGATCCTTTTACAAATTTTCTAATTCTGTCATCACAAATCGATCGCTATGACAGTGAAAGTCTTTTAACCAATCATCTCGCGATAATCCTCGTGCAGAAAGGTTATCGAAGACTTTTCCCCTAACTTCGACAGCAAAATGTTGACCGTTGACTGTGATAGACTCGTAAATCCCCTGTTCTCCGAGGCGATCGCTGAGAATATAGTCTTCACCATATCTAGTCCTCAGTCTGAGAATCTTTCCCTCAATTGCTCGATCGCGCAACCAACCGATTACGGCTCTAGCACACTCAGCACATTCGAGAAGGTCAAATTGAGAGGTGATTTGCCCGACTTCCCGATAAATTTCCTCGTCACTCCAGTCACTGGGATGTTTGATGCTGATAGAACTCCCTCCTCAAAAGCTTGATTCAATTGCAATTATAACAGCCAGATTTTCCAGAGGAACTGAAGAGAAGCATTTCGGAGAGTCGGTGCGTCAGAATCAAAAATCTCCGATCGCACGGGCCTAAAAAACCGGGTTTGGAGCGTAAAATCTTGTGGGGAGGCGTAAATTACCGAAGAAACCCGGTTTCTAGGATGGTTGGGCGATCGCGCGAGACTCAGAAACCGGGTTTTTTAGATTGTCCCTTACAGACTAGCTTTTTAATTCACGTTAAATTTCAGCACTCTATAACAACCTTGGGGGTTCACATAGTTGATTGCGTTGTTCTGGTGTCAGGCTATCATAATTGTTGTTTGACGGAAACTCCTTGATACCAATAATATTTTTGAACTCACTGGTTTTAAAATTACGCCGACCATAAATTTCTAGACAAAGAGGTGTCCGATTGTTCTTTGCTTTTCTAATAAAAGCTTCATATTGACCGGAATTTTGTTTAGATGGTCGCCCAATTCTTGATAAATTTTGATCGACATTCCTAATAATAGACACCTCGTATTCAGGTTGTTTGTCTGGAGGTTTATCGGTCACAACTAAAGTAGTATCAATTTCATAGTTATTCAATTTTTTTATGTACACATCCTCTATTCTTGTTGCTATCCATCCTGGAGGAGGTAGCGGTGGCTGACAGTAAGGAGTCAGAATACATATTGCTTGAGGCACTTGGGATATATTCACGAAAAATTCTATTGTTTTGACAACTCCCCCGAATAAAGCCGTGCGAAACATCAGATTTTTTGCCTGCTTGGCTGCTACCTTCAGCTTTTTTCTCCATTTGGAACTTGGTGGAGTCTGACCTGGATTTTGTGGAGTCTGACCTGGATTTTGTGGAGTCTGACTTGGATCTGGTACGGTCTGACCTGAATTTGGATTATTCTGTGTATTGCTCATATACTAACTCCCTTCTTGTTTTGAAGATGACTTACTCACACCCTTTGCTAAATTTGAGTTCAACGTAAGCACAATCAGAAATATCACACTACCCCGCTCCCCCATAGATGCAGAAGTGGGTAAGAATTGTTGTTTACACAACCAATGCTAATAGAGCTAACATCAATGCTTGCGATCGGGAACTTTCACCAGCAATAGCTGGCTAGGATGAAAAATTTTCTTCAGCTAGTCCCCAAGGATCGTAACTTACAACAGAAGTCAATTTTTACTGATGTTTACAATTTTCAATGCAACGTATCCGGAAAAAATTTTATATTTTTGGAAATTAGGCTAAGATGAAACTGCCACATACGAATTAGAAGTGTCGTGCGAATGGTTTAGCACAGTAGCCCGCCCTATCTCAAAATTTTGACAGGAATCCTGAGTCTAGTCTTACCTTTCGCAGTTTCAGCAACCAAAATAATATTAGAACGCGCGACCTACAAAGCTATTGAAGGTGGTTCGCGAGCAGTTTGTAGATGAGTATTAACATTGTTTGATTGTATCGCCCGTTCCGCGCTACAATCAAACAATGTCAAACCCCCTACTTTGCCTCAACTACGAAACTGCGATCAAATTCTTTAACTGATAACTCATAATTAATAACTAATGACTCATAACTCCAAGCCACCACTATATGAGATGAATCCACTCGGACGATTTTCCGATCGCGCTACGGATTATGTCAAATACCGTCCGAGTTATCCAGCCGCTGCCATTGATGCGATTTTAGCAGGACTTGGGGAACCTTCACAGTTAACAGCAGCCGATATCGGTGCAGGTACGGGGATTTCTTCGCGTCTTTTAGCAGAAAGAGGCGTTCGAGTATTAGCGATCGAACCTAATGCCGAAATGAGACAAGCCGCTGCACCTCATCATGAGGTTGAGTTTCGAGACGGAAGCTCGGAAGCCACTAATTTGCCTGACCAATCACTCGATTTAGTCGTGTGTTTCCAGTCTTTTCACTGGTTTAATCCTGTTTTAACTTTACCCGAATTTCGGCGAATTCTCAAGCCCTCGGGAAGGTTGGCTGTAGTTTGGAATTTGCGCGATCGCGCGGATGCACTGACAGAGGGCTACACTCAAATTGTTAAGAACGCTTCCCCCAACCATCCTGCCGAAAAGCGCGATCGCTCGATCGCACCTTTACTTGCGAGTCCAGATTTTATAGATGTGCGATCGAGCGAATTTGCTAACAGACAAGATCTAGATTTAGCAGGGTTGATCGGGCGGGCAAAAAGCTCGTCTTATATTCCGAACTCCGAGCCTCAATTGCCGAAACTGATCTCGGATTTAACCGAACTTTATCAAGCTCACTGCGGCCGTGGCTTTATTTCATTAGTTTACAAAACAATAGTTTATCTGGCAAATTCTCCGGATTGTTAATTTTTTATTTAATTCAGATAAATTAAATTTTCTGTGATATGATGCTGGGCAAGTTGGCGGGGCGATCGCTAGGTAAATTTAAAAGTAACTAAGAGCCATCGCACACCCGCACTTGGTAATAACTCCATCTTTTGTAAGATGCTCAAACTAATCTATTAAGATGAATCTATTTCTATTGATAGAGCCCGCGAAGTTGTTAACATTTGTAAAATGAGCAAAACATCCTATCCCAGAGCTTCATCTATGCAAACGTATGACGTGATTATCATAGGAGCAGGTCACAACGGGCTGGTCTGTGCGTCTTATCTCCTCAAAGCCGGATATACAGTTTTGTTGTTAGAAAAACGTTCGGTTCCCGGAGGCGCCGCAACTACTGAAGCTGCGATTCCCGAATTACCAGATTTCAAATTCAATTTGTGCGCGATCGACCACGAATTTATCCATTTAGGGCCGGTCGTAGAAGAATTAGAACTGGAAAAATACGGATTAGAATATCTTTACTGCGATCCAGTTGCATTTTGTCCGCATCCAGACGGCAAATATTTCTTAGCACACGGTTCCGTAGAAAAAACTTGTGCGGAAATTGCCCGCTACAACGAGCGCGACGCTAAAAAATATGCCGAATATACAGATTTTTGGCAGCGCGCTTTAGGTGCAATGATTCCCATGTTTAACGCGCCGCCAAAATCCATCGTAGATATTGCCGGCAACTACGATATTGCCAAACTCAAAGACTTATTTTCAGTCATCGGTTCCCCAGACAAAACGCTGGACTTTATTCGCACGATGATTACCAGCGCTGAGGACATTCTCAACGAGTGGTTTGATGAGGAATTTCTGAAAGCACCCTTGGCGAGACTCGCCTCAGAATTGGGCGCGCCTCCTTCACAAAAAACCCTTGCTGTAGGCGCAATTATGCTAGCAATGCGCCACAATCCCGGCATGGCGAGACCGCGCGGGGGAACGGGTGCATTGGTGCAAGCGCTGGTCAATTTAGTCAAAACCTATGCGGGTGTTATACTTACTGACCAGCACGTGGATAAAATATTAGTTGATAACGGCCGCGCTGTCGGTGTTCGAGTTGCAGGCGGCACCGAATATCGAGCTACTAAAGGCGTCATTTCTAATATTGATGCGAAGCGTTTGTTTCTGCACTTAATGGATGACAGTGATGTTGACAGTGCCGATCCGAATTTGCGGGAAAGATTGGAACGCAAAATTGTCAATAACAACGAGACTATTCTGAAAATAGATTTAGCTCTCAATGAAGTGCCTAAATTCGATCGCTGGAATCACCGAGATGAATATTTAATGGGCTCTGTGTTAATTGCCGATTCGGTGAAACACGTGGAAATTGCCCACAGCGAACCTGCGATCGGCAAAATCCCCGATTCCGATCCGTCGATGTATGTCGTGTTTCCGACGGTACGAGACCCGTCAATGGCTCCTCCGGGACACCATACGGCTTGGATTGAATTTTTTGCTCCTTACCAGATCGAAAATGCTGAGGGAACGGGCCAGCACGGTACGGGTTGGACGGACGAGCTGAAGAACAAAGTTGCCGATCGCTGCATTGACAAATTAGCAGAATACGCACCCAATATCAAGAATTCCATCATCGGGCGCCGCGTGGAAAGCCCGGCCGAATTGGGAGAGCGTTTGGGGGCGCTGAAGGGGAATTATTACCACGTTGACATGACGCTGGATCAGATGATATTTTTCCGTCCGTTACCCGAGTTGGCAAATTACAAAACGCCGATCGATGGTTTGTTCCTCACCGGTGCGGGCACGCACCCCGGCGGCTCGATTTCGGGAATGCCGGGGCGCAATACGGCTCGCGTGTTTATGCACTCCCAGCAGCCGATCGCGCAAACTTTGAGCGATGCGGCTAATTCTCTGAAATCAACGGCTAAGTCGGTATTTCGGATTAATTAAAACAGGACTGACGCGCTCCGCAAAAGAAACCGGGTTTTTACCATAAAACTTGGTTGCGACTCATAGATTCGCTAAAAAACCCGGTTTCTCAACCCCTGCGCGCAAGTCTTGTAGCAGCAGGGGCGGAAATTTTCTGCCCCTATCGATTTAAGATTTCCCTTGCACTTTGTTGGCAAACAGAGTAATTTAATTTATAATTGAAAGTTAAATTTTAGATCGAAAAATCTGCAAGCGGTTATGTTTCCAGGTAATGATTGAAGAAATCCGCAATAAAATTGTTCAAAGCCAGTTTGAGTTCTCACAGCACGCTCTCAATCAAAGCATCGTCCGCCAGATCGGGGTGCAAGAACTGCGCGAGGCTATTGCAAGCGGTGAAATTATCGAAGATTATCCAGACGACAAATATGGCCCAAGCTGCCTGATACTGGGTTTTACCCTAGCAGCTCGACCTTTGCACATCCAGTGTAGTTATCCATCCCGCCCTTTGATAAAAATTATTACCCTATACGAACCGAACCCCGAACTGTGGATGAATTTCAAAGTTAGGAGAACTTAAAATGAGCAATGAAGTCTGGAAAGAAACCATGATTGAACAAAGAGTGAACTATACTCTGGAATTAGATGGAAATTTTATCATTATTGAAAATGTGCCAGCCCGATTGTGTGTAGAAACAGGAGAGCGTTTTTTCTCACCAGAAACTGTAGAGCGACTACAACAAATCATCGGGAAAGGAAAACAGCCCAGTCGCACGCTGGAAGTCCCTGTGTATGAGTTTGCGTAATTAGTTAGCTAATCAAAACGCGGCATTAGTAAGGTGGAGAACACCTATAGGAAAATGAACGCAGATGAATCACATCGGCGTTTATTTGTGTTCATTTATTCAGTCTGCCATTATTTCTTGAGCTTGATTCCGCATCAAGGGAAAACGAAGGGCGATCGCACTCAATACTTTACCTAAATCAGGAGCATCTTTTACCAGATTTGGCGCTGGTTCTCGCGACTTCAAATCTGTTAAAATATTCAGGATTATCGTTGCTAAAAGTTCATCAGCATTCTCCAACAAACTTAATAGTAGACTCAAGTCTTCTTTGGCGCCCAACCAATACCTCGCCGCCAGCAATTCAGCTTTTACGGGCAAAGGAAGCTCCATTTTTAGATACTCTTCTAGTTTGGGCAATAGTTGCGATGTCCCTAAAAGCCCTATAGAGTTAGCAGCATAACCTCTAACTGCTCGATCTTGATTTGGATCTAGCAAAGAAAGTTCGAGAATTTCGATCGCTTCAGGGTTTTCTAAATACCCGAGAGTTTCTGCTGCTGATGCGCGCACCAGTGCTGAAGGGTCATTTCTTAAGATATATTCTATGGGTGCAACCGCAGGAGTATAACCAAGTTCGCCTAGCGCTTCCACAGTTTCATATCTCACCAATTCTTCTGGATCTTTGAGCAACGGCATTAATGCCAGACCAACTGTCTCTGCTTCTTCTATTCCTAAATAACCTAACGCATATACAGCATTGGAACGAAGAGCCACCTCGGTTGAATTTAACAACTTAAGTATTTTCGGTACAGCTTCATAAACTCGGGCATCAACCAAATCTATAATTGCTTCAGCTTGCCGAGATTTGTTGTCTGAATCACAATTATCTAGCAGGATTTCTATTGTTTGTTTATTCATAGTTGTATTATTGCTATAGCGAACGCTAATTTTTCAAAATGTCGCCGCTCCGAGTTTACCTTTTCTTTCTGCCGCCACTATGTCGGCTGTGTTTGCACCCGCAAGCTTTTTTAGTCCGGTATATTCTCACCTGTTTGGCAGTATCCTCCCTTCGTTTAGCATCCTCTAGGATAATTTTCAACGCTTCGCATTTGTCCTCTGTTAAACTTTCGCTCATTAACTGATACATTTCTTGTAAGATACCCGTATCAGCCACGTTACCTTCAGAAGTCATGTTTCTTTTGTGCCATAGTGTTTAAATCATAATAATTTTAAGGTAAAATCTCGATCGCCCCTCAAAAAATATTCTAATTTATGGCGAGCGACCAACTTCAATTTTAGCACAACAGGCAAGTGCCTAATCTTTCACAATTCACTAGGCTAAAATTGTTGAACCATCCATACCAGAAATCCGAGAATTTCTGCAACTGGCGGCAGGGGATAATTCGTAAAGTCGATCGTCACTGTTTTACCTTCTAATTTCAGAAACCGCCACTGTTCGCCGTTGGTGACGCTGCCATAAATTGCGGGAATTGAATCTCCTTTCGCTTCATTGAATTTCTGCGCGGCGACCATTTCTGCAACGCATTGTCCCATTCCCGTTTTGATATCGGCTTTTTTTGCCTCTACAATGACAACCGCTGGTGCTTAAATTTCTAACAATTCGGCGGATATGCTAATCATAAAATCGCAAACTCCGTTAAGCCCTTGTGTCGGATCTACTGTAAACTATTCTCCCGAAAAGATACTAATTTGACGCTGCAAAATTTTTCTAACTTCCAGCAAAACAGGACTAATAATGAGTTCCGATCGCGCTTTTTCACTGCCAGTGGCAATAGCTAGAGGCAAGCTTTCTGCTAAAAAATCGGCTAGTGTAGCGCTGGGGGCGATCGCATCTACGGACGGGAAAAATCGCACGCCTTCAACCGTTGTCAAACCAAAGGCTTGTTTGACTTGTCCAATGCTGGTGAACTCATTGTAAGACATGGTTGTTTCGGAGAGTTGCTTTGCCCGGTTCGCTTGGCGATACCTGGGACATCGCTCTTGATGTCTAAGATTATCACAAATTCATCCTTTGTGCAGATGGAAATCATGCCTTAAATAATGAGAAACTTATATTAGCGTTACCCTTTTTTGAGCGATGACAAACCGAGTTTTGATTGTCGGGGGCCGGGGGCGAATTGGCAACAGCGTTGCTCAAGACCTTGTTACCCACACCGACGCAGAAGTTACTATTACCGGACGCGACCCCAATGGCTCTCTTCCGCCAGAGTTGCCGCCGGATCGATCGCGCTATTTAGCTTTAGATTTAGCAGACAGTGCAGCTCTGAGCCAAGCGGTTTCAGCCTCTAACCTCGTCGTTCACTGTGCCGGGCCTTTTCACTACCGAGACGCGGGTGTATTGAAAACTTGCATCGAAGCAGGTGTTAATTATACCGATGTCAGCGACAGCCGCAGTTTTACTCGCAGAGCTTTAGAATTGCGCGAAATAGCTAAAAATGCCGGGGTGACAGCGATTATTAACACGGGGATTTTCCCTGGGGTTTCTAACAGCATGGTGCGCCGAGATGTCGAGCAATTAGATACCGCAGAACACATCCATTTGAGTTACGTTGTCGGCGGTTCCGGCGGCGCTGGCGTTACCGTCATGCGCACTACTTTTTTAGGTTTGCAAACTCCGTTTGATGTTTTGGTTGATGGCAAATTACAGCAGATTAAACCCTACACCGAACGCGAAACGATAGAATTTCCCGCACCCTACGGCAAAACAGGCGTTTACTGGTTCGATATGCCGGAAGCTATCACATTGCCCGAAACTTTCCCCGTGAAAACAGTGATTACTAAATTCGGCACTTCTCCCGACCTTTACAATCACCTGACTTGGTTTGTTGCCAAATACTGGCCGGATAGCTGGCTGAAAAATCCTTCTGTTATCGAGTTTTTGTCCTATGTCAGTTACGGGATGACGGCTGTTAGCAATAATTTTAGCGGTGTGGGCGTGGCCGTGCGATCGCAAGTAAGTGGCATCAAAAACGGTCAGCCCGCGAAAGTTCGATCGACAGCGGTACACCCGAATGCTGCTGTCGCTACGGGCATCGGTACTGGCAGTATCGCTCAGTTAATGTTAGAAGGTAAACTCCAAAAACCGGGGGTTTGGTCGGTTGAGCAAGCTCTTTCTACTGAGCTATTTGAAGCAGCTATGCAGAGCCGAAATCTCAAGATAGAGCAGGTTTTGTTGTAGTTGTATCGGGTTTTAATGGCAATTTTAAATTTGGGTGAAGGGGCTTTTTTTGATGAACCGCTAAGACGCGTTAGGCTTTCGCCGCGCGATAGCGCTCTTGTCGCGAAGGAAGAGGAGATAAGAGTAAGGGTTTGTAGTTGATGCGAGAAGCGCTAGATGGTTTTTGGGCAGAATGGGGATCGCCCCTCACAGGAGATGAGTTCCGCTTGTTTAACTAATCTATCTTTTGGTAGAAGTAATTGTCACAAGCAGGCGCTTAGTATGTTGCACATCACGAGAAATATCACTGTGCGCTAGCTCGAGATGCGCTAGCTGCTACAAGAGTTGTGCTTCGGGCCCGGTTCTTGACGTGCGATCGCCCCCAATAGCACAACAAAGACGATAATTTTTGCAAAAAAATACGAGGAGACGTTGATATGAAGCGGGTTTTAAAAGCTCTCGGGCAAACATTGAGTCAAAGTATTTTGCTGGTATGTATGCTGGCTTTCATTGCTCTGGCTGGTCTAGCAATAGCACCAAATCAGGCTGCTCGCGCAGCAGGTCAATACAGCAGTCAGGCGCAGCCAGAAGCTAAAATTACTGACCCGGCCGAAAGTTTTGAGGATCTCAATCCCCAAGCAGCTTACGAAGATATCGTCAACACCGCTCAAAATCCTGCAAAAGTCGAGAAGGTTTACGATGAAAGTTTAAAGGAATACAAGCAAGAACACCCGCAAGAAAGCATTGTTCAAAAAGCTGAAGATTTGATCGAAAAGGTCACTGGCAAGGAATAAATTAAGGATTGGCTGCGGACTAAAGTCCTCACTACAAACCTTTTCAATAGCCACCAAAATTGTTGGTGATGACTTTAGTTAAACGTCATTGATGCGGACTAAAGTCCTCACTACAAACCTTTTCCACAGACGGGTGCTATATCCTTTGCCGTTAATTATGTAGGGTGCGTATTACGCACCTTATGTCGTTTAATTAGGGTGTTGAAAGTCTTGGTTTTTGTATCAGAGATTGTTATTATTTGCCGATTGTCTGTCTTTTGGCGATCGCAGATTCATCCCTCAGGAAGATGAATAAATAGGAACTAAAAAGATAAGTTTAAGAAAAGTTGCAGTTAGATAAAAGGAAAAAAATATCATGATCGATGATAACAAAACCGTGAAGCAACCTGATGCTAACCTCGACCCGCTGTCGGGAGAAACTGGAGCTCATCCCGTGGGAACTGGTATCGGTGCTGCGAGTGCTGGTGCTGCTGGTGCTGCGATTGGTGGCGCCCTTGG
The DNA here is from genome assembly GCF_036702665.1 of Microcoleus sp. Aus8_D2. Classification (NCBI taxonomy): domain Bacteria; kingdom Bacillati; phylum Cyanobacteriota; class Cyanophyceae; order Oscillatoriales; family Microcoleaceae; genus Microcoleus; species Microcoleus sp. Aus8_D2. The sequence continues at coordinate 147,631 of NZ_JAUBUN010000008.1, read as the reverse complement.
CGGCCCTGTGGGAGCTGTTGTAGGCGCTGTTGTGGGCGCGTTTAGCGGCGGTTTGGCTGGTAAAGGTGTGGCTGAGTCGATCGACCCCACGGTAGAAGATGCTTACTGGCAAAATAACCACCAATCCCGTCCTTACGCGGATACCAGCACAACCTACGAGGACTATCAGCCTGCATACCGCACCGGTTATGAGGGCTACAGCCGCTATTCCTCTACTGGTAAAAGCTTCAACGATCTCGAAAACGATTTGCAGCGCGACTACGAAACAAATCGCGGTAAGTCGAATGTAACTTGGGAAAAAGCCAAGCACGCCACCCGCGACGCTTGGGATCGGGTAGAACGCGCTCTTCCTGGCGATATTGACAAAGACGGGCGCTAAGCTGACGCGCATCTAATTTTAAGAATCCTATTTCTTGACTTCTTGTGGGACGGGGTAGAACCCCGCCCCAAAAATAACACGCTCGTTGATATCTGGTACTATTTTCAACGCGAGTTTGGCAAAGTTCTTGGGAATTTTTTACCCCTCTCTACATCGGGAGGGGTATTTTTAGGCTTTTTTGAAATTCCTTTGTTCAGAAATCAAGATTTTTTACTGTTGGTACCGCAAAAAAACTTATTAACCAGGGAGTTTGAGATGGACACTATTTTTTGACTCTTAGGCTTAAAATTAAACTAATTCAGGACTCGCGAGCGATCGCCTATTTCTGAGATTGTTAGCAATCTGCCTCATTCTATCGCAGCCTGAGGGTGAGACCGCTGGTTGCCTCAAGTCCGATAATTGTTAATCTAAATCCTTTCATTCAAAATTGGTATAACTTGTGGATGCAATGTTGGAAAGAGCTTGGACACTCAAGCAAAATTTAATTGACTTTGTGCTGGATGCTGAGGGAGATTTGGCGGTAGCTTTGGAAGCTTTTGCAGCAGCTCGCTCGACGGGCGAGCGCTATGATATCGCTCAGCAAAATCAAGTGATTGACAGTTTTACCGTCGAAGGTAAAGTCGGAGACAAAACTCCGATCGACCTTTTTGTCGAAAATCATCCGGATTTAACCGATCGCGATATCAGTTTGCTCAAAAGTTGGGGCAGAAAAAGCTTCCCCGGCTTGTTTGAAATTACTCAAATTTCGCCTGACAGCTTTGAGGTGACAAACTGGCTGACGGCGAAGCACTACGCTGTCAAACCCAACAGCGCTAATTTCCTGCAAGAAATATCTCGCTTTAAGTTAGGAGAAATCTTGCGGGCTCGGATTGCTCCTCTCACCGATGACTGGTGGATACTGTCTGCGCCTCCGATTCCCATGGGGAAATTGGGTAAGCCGAAGTTGGCCGTGGCGATCGGCAATTTCAAGCAAAATTACAAAAATAACCTCTACAGCGACGCCCCAGAACTCTTAGAGCAAGCTTGGAAGTCGGTAGAACAGTATCACGAAGATTTTACCGAATTTTTTGGCAGCGACGAAGTGACGCTATCGGGATATCACCTCAACAAACAGTTGGCCGAATTTCAGGAGGTAATGACTAAAAAACGCCTAGCTGATATGGGTATCGATCAAAGTAAGTCTCTCGCGGATATCGTTGAAGATGCCGGAGTCGATCCAGAAGAAATCAAAGCAGTTGCGATCGCAGCAGCCGGCGCCGATACTAAAGCAGTTGAGGTGGTGCTCGACAGCAATCCCCGTTCAAAAATGGTAACGCCGAAAGTCGAATTGCCCGATCGCTTCAAAAAAGCCGAAAAGGTGACAGCACTTTCTCATAAACGCTGGGGACAAAGCTTTTTGTCTAACTACAGTCAGTTTACCGAAATGCTGGCAGCAGAGGACTTTTCCACCATTCCCGGTTACGATAAACTCGTTCGCAGCTATCTCGAAGATCCGGCAATTAATACCTGGATTTGGCGGCGCTTAGCTCAAGTTAATCCTGCCAAATTAGACAAAATATTGCAAACTGTATTGGCGCGCACAGATTTTCAGATCGAGACCGATTTAGATTCTTTACTCCAAGAATTCAAAAAACCCTTAGAACCCGAACTCCCTGAAATTGCCAGCGTTCCCCTGCACCTGCACAACTTGTTTCAGGAAGCTTTAGGCGAAGTTCACAAGTCAAAGTCCAAACCGCAGGATAAAAAGAAAAGCTCTAAAGGCTTTAAATCCTGATCTTCTCCCTTGCACTCGTTGATTGTTCGGATGTCATACCATTTTTCTAAAGATGTGCTATCGATGAACTCTTAGCCCCCCCTTACTAAGGGGGGGTTGGGGGGGGTAATATCTAGCGCTACTTTATGAAATTGGTATCACCCCATTTGATATGAGAGTCGGTTAAAACCGACTTAAGCTTTGAGGCAGGGGTTTAAACCCCTGCTGTGCCTCCGGTACAAGCTCAAAGCTCGATCTTTAATGCAAAATTCCACTGCGCCACCGACTCACCAAGCAATCTCAAAATTTAAAACTATTTTAAGTAATCTTACTGATCCCAATATTTTTTTGTTACTCAAACTTTATGGCACTCTCTATCTGTGTCGCCCTTGCACAAGTGGTATCGCAATGCAAAATCTCGCGATCAAAAGTTAGATTTATGTCTTTTTATACCTGACTCAAATAAATGCTATCCTTGTAGGAAGTAAATAGACAAGCTAACTATCGCAAGTTTGGGCCCTTACTACAATGAGCGAAAAAGTATTTAAGCTGTTGGACGAATTGCAGGGACATATTGAGCAACTAACTCTAGACAAAAAGGAGACTTTTACCAGCAATATCAATCATTTACCCTGCTCCTTGGAGGAATTGGTTTCCGAGTTTCAGTCACTTGTATTAGCCAAAGAAAAGCAAGGAAACCTAGAAAAAATCAACCATAATTTAGAGCTTCAAGTTGTGCAGCAAGCTGCCAAAATCAGAAATCTAGAGCAGCAGTTAGAGCAAAGCCAGGTGCTGTACAGTAGGGTGACTCAGGCACTGACAAAAGGAGAAGCCAGACTGCAAACAATCCTGCGAAACTCTTCCGATTTAATTACAATTATTGAAGCAGACGGGCGCATACGAGACCAAAGTGCGAGCGCATTTGAACGGATTTTAGGCTACAAAGCCCAACAAAGAATTGGCGAATTACACAGCGATTTCTTACATCCAGACGATGTACCTGCTTGGCAAGCATATTTTGCCAAATTGCTCAAACAGCCGGGAATTGCACCGCCGATCGAATATCGCAAACGCCACGCTAGCGGCAACTGGGTTTATTTAGAAGTAATTGCTAACAATTTGCTGCACGATTCCAGCATCAACGGCATCATCATCAATTCCCGCGACATTACTGAGCGGAAGCTCTCAGCAGCAGCTTTAGAAAAATCGCAACAACAAATCGTTAACATCTTAGAAAATATCACAGATGGCTTTTATACGCTAGACCGCCATTGGCAGTTTACCTATGTCAACCCAAAAGCAGAGGAATGCTTGCACAGAAAGCGTGAAGAACTTTTAGGAAAAAACATTTGGGAGCAGTTGCCCAACACCGCGAAAACAATTTTTTTTGAAAAATTTCACAACGCAGTATCTCGTAACATTCCTGTTAAATTTGAAGGGCATTACGAGCAGCAAAATATCTGGTTTGAAGTCGAGGCTTATCCGTCGGAAGAAGGTTTATCGGTGTTCTTTCAAGATATTACAGAGCGCAAAACAGTACAAAATGTACTGGAACAAATCTACTCTCAGTTAGAACAGCAAACGAAGCTGCTCGATACTGTACTTTCAACTACGCCCGATCGCCTTTTGATGTTCGATCGCTCAGGGCGACTAACTTATATCAACCGCGCCGGATTAGAGCTTACCAGGCTCTCCGAAGCCTGCATTTTCGGCAAAACTGTAGAAGAGATTGGCTTGCCCCCACAACTGATCGAACTGCACAGCAATTGCTGGCAAAAGGTACTAGCAACGGGACAAACTTTAACAGCAGAAACTGAGTTGATCAATCCGCGTACCGGGCGCAAAAATTATTGCAGCTACATCTTTAGCCCGATCGCGAATGCCGAGGGCAGCATCGACGCAATTCTAGTCACCAATCGAGACATTACCGAACTCAAAGCAGCCACAGCAGCCCTGCGCGCATCCGAATCGCGCTACCGCATTTTATCGCAAATTACCTCAGATTTTGCCTATTCCTTTAACTTATTGCCTGACCAAACCTGGGCCTGCGAGTGGATGACCGAAGCTTTTACGCGGATTACCGGTTATACTGCATCGGAAATCGCTACTTCCGGCTGGCCAGAATGCAACTGCATTCATCCCGAAGATCGAGAAATGTTGCAAGAACAAATGCAGTTGCGCGACGGCAGCCGCGAGGAAGTCAGCGAGTATCGCATTGTCACAAAAGCCGGGGAAATTCGGTGGCTGTGGGATTGCAGGCAAGTTGTGTGGGATGAAGCCGAGAATCGCGCTGTCGGCATTTACGGTGCTTGTCAGGACATCACCGAACACAAGTTAGTACAGGCTAAATTGTGCGAAACTAATCAACTGTTGGAAGCGTTAATTCAAACTTTGCCGCTGGCAGTTGTCGGCGTTGATGCCTCTGCTGCGGTGACGCTGTGGAATCCGGCGGCAGAGCGAATTTTTGGCTGGAAAGAACCTGAGGTTTTGGGGGAGATTTTGCCGATCGTCCCCAGCGATGAAATTGTCGATTTTAGTGCTATGCTTCAGTCAGAATTGGCAGGGGAAGTACAAGTTGCCAAGAACGGCAAGCGGCGGCGGAAAGACGGTTCGTTAATTGAGCTCTCTATCTCCACTGCACCGCTGCGAAATGACCAAGGCTTGATTAGTGGCAGCATCAGGATATTTTCTGAGATTTCCGCAGTTACAGGAAAGCAGGAGCAAAAAGGCAATTCAAAGCGCGATCGATCCGAGCCATTTTGGGCGCGTTACGTCCGCATTCCCGACCTAAAAAACAATTAAACCAGCTCGCAGCTAATAGTAATATCAATCAAATAGGTTAGTAGTGAGGACTTTAGTCCTTCTTCATAGTAGTTGTAGGGTGCGTCGCCATTCAAAATCCCTCACATTCAATCGATAATCTCATAGCGACGCACCTGGATTATTCAATAGTTTTTGTGAACAACCCGGACGTTCACTCCGCCCAACAGCGAGCATCTCAGTTTTGCATTTGTAGTAGTGCTGTCCACCAAGAGCGTGCTATGTAAAGCACGCTCTTGGTGGACAGCACTCTAAAAAAAACATCCTTTTTGCGAAAATTGAAATGCTCCCGCCCAACAATTATGTTGTAGCAAGGATTTTTAGAAATCCTATAAGGTGCGTCGCCGTGAGATGATCGATTGAATGCGAGGATTTTCTATGGCGACGCACCCTACAACTACTGCCAACCCGCGATTTTCACTCTTCAACTTGTCTGACAGCCATGCGTTGCAGCGGCAGGCTGAGGATGCTAGAAGCAGTCAACAAATAAGAAAGAACAGTAGTCAGCTTCAAACTGAGCAACAACCAACTATCCTCAGGTAAGTGAAGTTTGAGCCCAAAAACAGAGATGCAGTAGACTATCCAGTAAGTAAAGCTCATCTTGATCAGGATTTCTTCGCTCAAAGTACGCGCGGCGAAACTATCCCGTAGGGAATCGTCCGCCCGTTGCGAGTCGCCCTTGTCGCCCAACAGCACCAGACCCCCAACAGAAGCCACAAAAGAAACCATCACCAGATAGTCATGCCAGTTAAGCTCAACCATTTCTCAACTCCGGTTTTATCGTAATTTTTAGAATTAGACATCAGTCTAAAGGATAAGTTTTCCAGCTCCAAGCAATAGTTACAATTTGACACAGCCGCAGTTACAAATCGCAATGAAAATTCACCGCAACCGCCCGCCACAGCCTCGTTTAGTCAGCCGAAAAGGACAATTTCCCTTAAATATTGTCAAGTTGGGAGTACCTCGCCTGCATTTCGCCGACCTCTACCACAAGCTGCTAATTCTTTCTTGGCCGCAATTTTTCATGCTGATTTGTTTCTGTTATATACTCACCAATTCTTTATTTGCCTTAGCTTACTTGGCGGGAGGAGATAGCATTGCTAATGCACGGCCCGGTTCATTCAAAGATGCCTTTTATTTCAGCGTGCAAACAATGGCAACAATTGGCTACGGCGCCATGTATCCGCGCACCGATTATGCTAATACTATGGTCACGATCGAAGCGTTTTTTGGTTTGTGGGGAGTCGCAATGGTGACGGGACTGGCTTTTTCGAGATTTTCTCGACCAACCGCTAGAGTTATCTTCAGTCGCGTAGCTACAATCGCTCCTTTTAACGGCGTTCCGACTCTGATGTACCGCGCAGGAAATCAGCGCTTCAACCAAATTTTAGAAGCGCAGCAGCGAGCTACTTTGATCCGCGACGAAGTAACATCGGAAGGAGAATATATGCGGCGTTTTTACGATTTGCAATTAATCCGGAGTCAATCTCCTATTTTTGCCTTAACTTGGACGGTGATGCACGCAATTGACGAGAACAGTCCTTTGTACCAACTTACCGCCAAAGATTTGCTGGAGCAGCAAGCCGAAATTGTAATTACGCTAACGGGAATTGACGACACAGTTTCGCAAACTATTCACGCGAGACATTCTTTCGTAGCTTCTGAGATTATCTGGAATATGCGGTTTGTAGATATTATTTCGAGAACTCCGGATGGCGGGCGGGTCGTTGATTATACTCTGTTTCACGATGTGAAGCCTGCGGAATGAGACAAACTTTACGCACGAGTGGCTAGAAACCGGGTTTTTTGCGAAAACACTGCACTCCCACCTGGAATCTCAGTAAAAAACCCGGTTTCTTTGGTATTGATGGAGGAGTGGCTAGAAACCGGGTTTTTTGGAAAAATACGGCACTCCCACCTGGAATCTCAGTAAAAAACCCGGTTTCTTTGGTATTGATGGAGGAGTGGCTAGAATACCTGTATGCCAAAACAAGTTAATATTTATGAACTCAATAACTGCCAATATGACACTGAAAGAATTACAACCACAACTCCTGGCGTTAACTGCTGAAGAAAAGACTCAAGCTATACAATTTTTAGCCCAAAGTTTAACCAACTTTTGGTCTGGAATTCAAAAAACTCCCGGCGTAATGGGCGGCGAAGCTTGTATCAGACAAACTCGCATTCCTGTTTGGTTGTTAATAAGTTATCGCCGTCAAGGTGCTAGCGATGCTCATATTTTAGAAGGTCATCCCGATCTGAGTGCTGCCGATTTGGTCAATGCTTTTGCTTATGCTGAGGCACAGGTTGATGAGATCGATCGAGCTATTCTAGAGCAAGAAGAAGCATAGACTGTGCCTCGTATTTATGCAGACGAACAATACCCGTTTCCGGTTGTAAAACTTCTCCGCAATTTGGGGCATGATGTCCTGACAGTTCAAGAAGCGGGGAAAGCAAATCAAAAGATACCTGATGATGAAGTTCTAGCTTTTGCTGTTAGCACGAATCGCGCAGTTGTGACACTAAATAGACCAGATTTTATTCGACTGCACAAGTTAAGTTCTGACCATAATGGGATTATTGTATGCACGAACGATCAAAATTTGGAGCGGCTGGCGGCGCGGATTGATGAGGCTATTTCTAATCTCGAAACTTTGAGAGGTATGCTGATTCGAGTTAACCGCCCGTCGGACTGATTATAAGTTAGAGAATACATCTAGTCTGGAATGCACTCATACTATGCCAATAATTCTGTTCTCCGCTTTGGTTCGCCGCACCCTACGATTGACCGTTAAATATGTTGAATACAATTTGGGAGGGGAAGTGCTAGAATAGTTTGATGGTAAAAAAAAGTAGATTTTCCTCACTAATTACGAACATGACACTGAAAGAATTACAACCGCAACTCTTGGCGTTAAGTCCAGAGGAAAAGACTCAAGCTATACAACTTTTAGCCCAAAGTTTAACCAACTTTTGGTCTGGAATTCAAAAGACTCCTGGCGTGTGTGGTGGCGATGCTTGCATCAGACAAACACGGATTCCGGTTTGGGTGTTGGTGAATGCTCGCCGTCTAGGTATTTCTGAATCTGAACTCCTAGAAGATTATCCGACTCTGCGTGCGGCTGACTTGGCGAATGCTTGGGCTTATGCTGAGGTATATCCTGACGAGATTGAAACAGCAATTCAACAAAATGAGGATGATTGAAAAGTGGCACGTTTTTATGCAGATGAACAATACCCAAAACGAGTGGTAGAATTTATAAGGACTTTTGGTCACGATGTTCTGACAGTACAGGAAGCAGGAAATGCTAATCAAAAAATTCCTGATGAAGAAGTATTAGCTTTTGCATTGAGTATTGACCGCGCTATTTTAACGCTCAATCGCCGTCATTTTATCAAGCTGCATACATTACAACCAGACCATGCTGGTATCATTGTTTGTAAAGATGATTCAAATAGAGAGCGGCTGGCGGCGCGGATTGATGAGGCTATTTCTAATCTCGAAACTTTGAGAGGTATGCTGATTCGAGTTAACCGCCCGTCGGACTGATTATAAGTTATAGAATACATTTAGTCTAGAATGCACTCATACTATGCGAATAATTCATACTGCTGACTGGCATTTGGGGCGACGTTTTCGAGGAATCGATCGCACTTCTGAAATTGCGATCGCCCTGGAACAGATTTTGAAACAAGCCAAAGAGCTAGATGTCGATGCTGTGTTGGTAGCCGGAGACATTTTTGACGTTCCCAACCCTCCAGCTTACGCTGAGCGCATAGCCTATCACTTTTTTTGCGAACTCCAAGCTGCCGAAATTCCCGCAATTGCGATCGCCGGCAATCACGATTCAGCATCCCGCATCGACAGCATCGCGCAACTGCTATCCCTCGCCGGCGTTCGCGCTTTAGGTAAACCCAGGCGATCGGCAGACGGCGGCACGATTACTCTTAATACCAAAAGTGGTAAACTGTGCGTGGGAGCAATGCCTTTTGCTTCCGAACAAAGACTGTTAGATGCCAATTCTCTCTGGCACTCCGGCGACGCCAACCGCCGCCAAGATTACCGCGAGATTGTAGCAGATTTACTGCAAAATTTAACGACAGATTTTCGAGATAATACAGTGAATATGCTGATGGGACACATGAGCATTGACGGCGCTCGCTTAGCGAAATCCGAAGTCGCTTACTACACCCGAGACAAATACCTGCTATCATCGCAAACTCTGCCGCCAGAAGCTCAATATATCGCCCTCGGACACATCCACATTCACCAGCGCATTGCTAAGAGTTCTCCCGCTTATTATTCTGGTTCTTTAATTCAGTTAGATTTCGGAGAAGCGGAACAGGAAAAAGGATTTTGCTTAATCGAAGTTGAGCCTGGAAGTCAAGCCAAAGTAGAATTTAGACCTGTGGCTTGCCACAAACCCTTAAAAGTGCTTCAATGTGATAATGACAATCTCGATGCTACTTTAGAAGCTCATCAGTATCATCCTGGTTTCTTGAAGGTAATTGTCGAACTAGATAGCCCGCAAATCGGATTAGCCGATCGCGTCAGGCAAATCTGTTCTCAAGCGCTGTTAATTGAGCCGCGCTATCGGGATGCACCGCTAGAACCCACAGAGAGCACTAATATCGATCCCAACAATTTCGATCCAGCAGCAGAGTTCTGCAACTACTATCAAAACCGCTTGGGAACAACACCGCAACCCCCTGTATTGGAGGAATTTCAGAATTTGTACCAGAAGTTTAAGGAAACAGTTAATAGTCAGTAGTCAGTAGTCAGTAGTCAGTAGTCAGTAGTCAGTAGTCATTAGTCAGTAGTCATTAGTCATTGGTAATGGGTAATGGGTAATCGGTAATAGGTAATTGGGGATTTGGTAATCGCTAATCGGTAATCTGTCATTTAACTCGTTGCCTGGATGGGTTGGTAAAAAATAACGACTCTAAAAGCGAGATTTTTAAATTCCCCAATTCCCAATGCCCTATGCCCCATGCCCCATGCCCCACTGCCCTGCGAGTGCCCATGCCCCATGCCCCATGCCCCATGCCCCATGCCCCATGCCCCAAATCTAAAATCGTTTATGCGTCCACTAGAACTTTTGCTCGAAGGATTTACTAGCTTCCGCCGGGAACAGCGTTTAGATTTTTCTGAACTCGATTTGTTTGCCATTACTGGTGCTACTGGTGCGGGTAAATCTTCGCTGCTAGATGCGATGACTTACGCGCTTTTTGGGACGACCACTCGCAGCGGTAAACAAGTAGGCGATTTGGCAAGTCAAGGTAGCGAAAATCTCAAGGTGCAGTTGCGTTTTACTGTAGGTTTGGTACAGTATCGAGTGACTCGTAGGTGGCGTTTTCGTCCGAAATCTCCTGAAAATAAGGTGATTTTGGAAAGTTGGCAAAATGGGGATTGGGAAACTTTGGGAACGAGTATTGTTGCTGTTCAAAATACGATTGAACAGATTTTAGGAATGGATTTTGATACTTTTACTAGAGCGATTATTCTGCCACAAGGCAAGTTTGATGAGTTTATTAAAGGGGATACTTCTAAGCGCAGAGAAATTTTGCGGCAATTAGCGGGATTTGAGATTTTTGAGCAGATGCGGAAGGAAGCAAACGACCTTGCAAAGCTGTTGAAACAAGAACGCGAAATGGTGGAAAGGCAGCTAGCTGAGTTGAGCGCGCCGGCGGCGGCTGAGGTGGAGCTAAAACGATCGCAACTTTGGGTTTTAGAGCGGCAGTTACCCGAGTTCGAGCGCGCTGTTATGCAAGCTCAAAAGGCTCTGGATGAAGAAGAACAGCTATTTTCCCAAATCGCTCGCTGGCAAGAGTTGGAACAAGAATTAGCGCAATTAAATGCTAGTTCCGCCGAGATAACAATTTTAGCACAGCGCTTGGAAAGAGCGCAAGCTGCCAACCATTTGCAGGGAGATTGGGCGTTAGTGCGATCGGCTCGCAGTCAGTATGAAACTGCCGAAAGTGCTGCTATATCGGCGCGAGAACGGTTAATTAAAGCTCGTTCGGAGCTAGCAGCAGAGCAGCAGAAACTTGAGGCTGCACAAGCCAAATCCGAGGCACTAGCACCCGAAATTAAGGCTCGCGAAGATGCTCTAGCTGCTGCCAAAGTATATGAAGAACAGCGCGCTCAATTAGATAAAGAAGTTGCCCTCGCCCAGAAAAACCAACAGGAAAAACTCCGCTTTCTCCAAGTAGCAGATAAAGAACTGCAAGCTGCTAACACTAAAATTCAGGCGGCGGGTTTTCGGGTTACTCAAGTAGCGGCAATGCTCGAAAAGTATTCGCCCGCAGGCAAGCGTTTTAATGAGTTGCAGGAAGTTGCACCTTTATTGATGGAAATTCAGCTAATTGCCAAACAGGTAAAAACTCAGCGCGAACAGTTGAATAAATCTGTTGCCCAAAAAGCAAGCGCCGAACAGAATTATGTGCAGGTGGCAACTAATTTAGCAGCGGCACAAATCAAGCTAAAAGAGTGCAGTGGCGAGTTGGAAGCGGTGGAAACTGCTAATGCGGAAGCGGCGCGTTTAGAGAGTGTGGCTGCTGTCAGGATGTCGCTGAATGCTGGCGATACTTGTCCGGTATGCGGGGGGGTGCATCCTGAGAGCGATTTGCTCCCTGCTTTGCCAAGTTCTAAGATTGTCGATGTTGCTGGTTTGCGACGGAAAGTTACGGATGCAAATCAGGTTTTGCAAGCTGCTCAAATGGCTGTGGCTGAGGGGAAAAGTGCAGTTTCAGCCTGCGAGCAAAAACAGTCAGAAATTGCTCGAACATTGGAAGTGACAGAGAAGAGAGTTGCCGAATTGCAGCAGCAAATCACTCAAGTTCTGGGAAATCCTGAGTGGGAAGTCTTGCAATTGCAGCAGGAGTTGGTTATACTTGCAGAGAGCGATCGCCAATACCGCGAAACCGAGCAGCAATTCCAGCTCGCATCGCTGGAATATAATAATTACGAACACAGATTTAATGTTGCTGTGACGAATCAAGCAACTAAACAGCAAGAATATCAAGATGCGATCGCCGAATCAGACCGCCGCCAGCAGCAATTGCAAAGTTGTGTGAATGCTCTTTATCAAATTACGGAATATCAACCCTATGCTAATTTAGCAAAAGCCTTAGCAGAAGACAAGCAAGAGCTGGCCAATCTGCTAAAAATTGCCGAAAAATTGTATCAAACCGCTCAAAATACTGCTATTCAAGCAGCAGAGAGAGAACAACAAGCTGGAGAAGTTTATGCAGAAGCGCAAGCTAGCAAACAGCAGTTAAACCAGGATTGGTTAGCAAAATTAACAGCGGCTGATTTCACAGAAGAGACATTTTTAGCAGCCGTGGCGCCCGTTAACGAACAATCGCAGTGGGAAAATGCGATTCGCTCTGTGCGCGAGTCAAAAATTCAGTTGGAGACGCGGGCGAAGGATTTACAGGAGGCGATCGCAGGCAGGACTACCGATGAAGATACTTTAGCACGAGCGCGATCGGCAAAACACACCGCCCAAGAAAACTTCAAACAAGCCAACAACAACCGCGCCGAACTTTTAGCGTGGATACAAGTAGCCGCCCAAACCCTCGAACAAGCCGAAAGACTGTCCCAGCAGATCGCAAATTTCACAGAACAAGAACAAACCTATCACACCTTAGCACAAAATCTGAAATCCAACGAATTTCAATCCTACATTTTAGAACATTTAGAAGCAGAATTAGTCGGCAGCGCCACCTTAATCTTGGAAGAATTAACCGAAAATCGCTACAAATTAAAAAACCAAGAAGGCGAATACTGGGTAACAGATAATTGGAATGGCGGCGAAGCTAGACGAGTGCGAACTCTTTCCGGCGGCGAAACCTTCGCCACTTCCTTGTCAATGGCTTTAGCTTTGTCAGAAAAGCTGTCTCAAGGAGCTCAACTAGGTAGCTTATTTCTCGATGAAGGATTCGGCACATTAGATGCAGAAACTCTCGAAAGCGTCACTCAAATTTTAGAATCATTGCGCCAGCGAGAAAGGCTGATTGGAGTGATTACCCACGTTCGAGGATTGGGCGAAAGATTGCCCGCCCAAGTTAAAGTATTTAAGTCGCCCCAAGGCTCTAGAATAGAAATAGAAAAAGTTTAATTCGATGATAATGAAGTTCGGAGTTTTTGTAGTAATTGTAGGGTGCGTCAGATGAGAAGATAACGACCACAAACAGATAATCTGCGCCTGACGCACCCTACGGTTAATCAGTGATTGTAGTAATTGTAGGGTGCGTCAGACGAGAAAATAACAAACACAAACAGACAATTCCCTCCTGACGCACCCTACGGTTAATCAGTGATTGTAGTAATTGTAGGGTGCGTCAGATGAGAAGATAAGGACTACAAACAGATAATTTTCGCCTGACGCACCCTACGGTTAATCAGTGATTGTAGTAATTGTAGGGTGCGTCAGATGAGAAGATAACGAACACAAACAGATAATTTTCGCCTGACGCACCCTACTGTTTGAATTACTCGCTAAAAGGAGGCAGAGCCTCCGAATATGCGTTACCAGGCAGAGCCTGTTAACAAGCAAAAAGAGTTTAATTATCTTAGAATCAAGTAAGTTGTAATTCTTGTAGGGTGCGTCAGTGAGAATATGAAGACGATAGACAGATAATTTTCGCCTGAGGCACCCTACGGCTAGTCAATAATTGTAGTAATTGTAGAGTGCGTCAGCTCTAAAAATTTTGACCGCAAACAGACTATTTTCGCCTGACGCACCCTACTGTTTGAATTACCCTCTAAAATTTCCTCTAATATATGATCGACAATCACCCAACTCGAATGCAATCGGTACAATCGCCAATAATTCCAGTAGTTGGCGAACTCATCCGGCAAAATCAGGGAACCATATCCTTAGGACAAGGCATAGTTTACTACAATCCGCCCCAAGAAGCCTGGGAAAAAATCCCCGAATTCTTCGCAAATCCCGACAATCACAAATACAAAGCCGTCGAAGGAATTCCACAATTACAAAATGCCATCGCAGCCAAACTCAGAACAGATAACGGCATAGAAATTAACAGCAAAAACTGCATTGTCGTTACCGCAGGCAGCAACATGGGATTTACCAACGCCATCCTCGCCATCACCTCGGCGGGCGACGAAGTTATCATCCAATCACCCTATTACTTCAACCACGAAATGGCGGCAGTCATGGCAAATTGTCACCCCGTGATAGTAGAAACCGACGCCAACTATCAACTCAATATTGCTGCAATTAAAAAAGCAATCACCGACAAAACGCGAGCCATCGTCACCATTTCACCAAACAACCCAACAGGCGTGGTTTATTCTCCCGAAGCACTCCGGGAAGTGAACGAAATTTGCCGCCAACACAACATCTATCACATCAGCGATGAAGCCTACGAATATTTTACCTATGACGGCGCGAAACACTGTTCGCCCGCAGCTTTTCCCAACAGCAGCGAACATACAATTTCCCTGTTTAGCCTTTCCAAAGCCTACGGTTTTGCGAGTTGGCGCATCGGGTACATGGTAATCCCAGAGCATTTGCTGGTTTCGGTGAGGAAAATTCAAGACACCATCTTAATTTGTCCGCCCGTAATTTCCCAGTATGCAGCCCTGGGAGCCTTGCAAGTTGGTCGAATTTACTGCGATAATTATGTAAGGGCGATCGCATCTGTGCGCCAACTCGTATTAGACGAACTCAATACCATCCCCAATTTGTGTACAATTTCCCCAGCCGCCGGAGCTTTCTACTTTTTCTTGAAAGTAGACACACAGCTCGATACAATGGAATTAGTAGAAAAATTAATTCGCGAACATCATGTAGCAGTGCTTCCCGGTACAACCTTCGGCATGGATAGCGGCTGCTATTTGCGCGTTGCTTACGGTGCTCTGGAGAAAGCAACCGCTACCGCCGGAATTAGGAGATTGGTCAAAGGTTTGAAAACAATTTTAGGAGCATAAGATATGATTGCTAGCAATTTGAAAAATCTTCAAAACAATCAACTATCAATCTCAGCCAAAATCTCTGATTTGCGCGCTTTCATGGCAAACTATGACTTAGATTGCTATTTCATCCCAGCAGTTGACGAACACTTAAATTTATCAGTCCCAGCAGCCAAGCAGCGGCGAGCTTGGATTTCTGGTTTTACAGGCTCAGCAGGCGATTTGTTAGTTGGCAAAAATTCTGCTTGGTTGTTTGTGGATTCCCGCTATTACGAACAAGCAGAGTTACAAGTCGATACGGGAATTATTCAAATATCGAAACTCGGCTTAGAAGGAAATTTAAGCTTGATTGAAACTTTAGAAAAACTGGCGGCCGACTCGGCCCAAAAATCAACTCAAATTAGATTCGGTTTTGACCAGTTTACCGTCGGGACAGAGCCCTATCAAAATTGGGTGAAAAAATTGGCGACTGCTGGAATTGAGCTGGTATCTATCTCGGAGAATTTAGCAGACAAGGTTCGACAAACAGTAGAGACTTTACCCGCAATTGACGAATCTCCCATATTTAGCTTACCAGCATCCCTGACCGGAGAAACCTGCGCCCAAAAATTAGCCAGAGTCAGGGAAGCGATGCAGAAAGCTAACATCGACTTGCTCCCGATTAGCAACTTGAATCAAATAGCGTGGCTGTTCAATCTGCGAGGCTCGGATATTCCCCACATTCCGATTTTCATATCCTACGCGATTGTCACCGCAGATGCTGCGTTTTTGTTTACCAACCTCGAACGAGTTTCACCAGAAATCAAGCAAGAATTGACTGCTGCTGTAACTTTGCTTCCCTACGCCGACTATCCGTCAACTTTAGAAGGTTGCTTGAATTTGCCGAAACAAGTTCGGGTGCTTTTAGATGCGAAACACAGCACAGCAGGCACTTACCAGTTACTGTTAAATCAGCAAAAGGCTAGTGAAAATAAGATAGAAATAGTTTTCGATCCGAATCCGGTAGAAGGGATGAAAGCTCGGAAAAATTCTGTGGAAATCGAGCAGATGAAATCTGCCAATTTTAAGGCAAGTCGAGCTAAAATTCTAACTTTAAAGTGGTTGACAGAACAGCTAGAAAGTGGTAATGTATTGACGGAGTTTGATGTTAAAGAAAGCATCGAAAGTTTTTATCAGCAAGAAACTGATTTTCACATTTTAACATTTAGAACGATCGCAGGTGCGGGAGCAAATAGCTCGATCGTACATTACGGCACTCCCAGCCCCGAAATCACGTTAAAACCCGGAGAATTGCTCCTCCTAGACTCAGGCGCACAGTATCTAGCCGGTACAACAGACGACACCAGAACCACGATTGTCGGGGAACCGACAACGCAGCAAATCGAACACTACACCACAGTTTTAATCGCGCACATCAACTGTGCGGTGCAGCAATTCCCCAAAGGCACAACCGGATCGCAGTTAGACGCGATCGCCCGTGCGGTATTATGGCAAGAACAGCTAGACTACGGACACGGTACCGGCCACGGAGTCGGCGCGTTTTTAGCCGGTCACGAAGGCCCCAACGGTATCAGCAAATCTGTACAATATCCCCTGGAACCGGGAATGGTAACCAGTATCGAACCGGGATATTACGAACCGGGATGGGGCGGAATTCGCCTCGAAAATCTCTACGTTGTCAGGGAAATGCCGTCAAAAAACGGTACAGTTTGGTACGGATTTGAACCGCTGACGTATATTCCGTTTGAAAGGAAATTGATTGATGTCGATCGGCTGTCAAAGACTCAACTAGCATGGTTGAATAATTATCACGCTTCAGTAGTCGAGAAATTGGAACCCGTACTTGATGCAGCAACAATTGAATGGTTGAAAAAAGCCTGCACTGCGTTAGGTAAAGCCTTGTAATTTGTCGCACATTTAACTTGTGCACGTATTTTTCGGGAAACTCTTGTGGGGCGGGCACGCGAACCAGCCCCAAGGGAAGTAATCAAACTACTGATACGTCTTCAACTACTCCCAACGCATACACTCTCAGACACAATATCCTAAAGACCTGTTAACAGACTAAGGTAATGACAATAAAATAGAAAATAAGCAGATATTTAGCGTCTATAGCTAATAGAACTAAACTGTTTATCCCTGATACTCTAACAGAAAATTACCAAGGATAAGGGATTAAGTTTTATGAAAGCAGAATCAGAAGTATCTATTTCTTGTGCAATATCTATCTTTTCAAATGAGAAATTTACACCTGATGATTATAGACTAAACTATAAATCTTATGAAGAGCTAGGTCTAATTTGTGAGAAGTGTAGAGAACTTGTGTTTTTTAAGCAAGGTATAGAGAGAGTTTCTCACTTCTCTCATTTTAGAGATACAGGCAAAGAGTGTCCGTGGAGAACAGAGAGCCATAGTAATACACAATCTAGTGATTCATATAAGAGAGAACAAAGCTTACAAGAATTCCAAACTAAATTTAGAGGGATTGTTGAACGAGCAATAATCCGATATCGACAAATATTATCTACTCAGCTTTATACTCAAATAGCTGAAGGTAAAAGCTTAGTTTCTACATATAAAATTGATATCGAGTCTTGGGTAAGGTGGTTTAATCTAAATAGAAAACACCTGGGAAATCTCGCTAAAAATTGGTATCAAAGTAATGAGTTAGTATCGGAGAGAAATCAGATAATTCTTTTAAATTTTCTTGATTATTTGTGTGTTCCTGCTAGTGAATATATTTTGAGAGATATCCTTTACTATGTATTTGGTTTATTGGATAAACAAATATCTCTTAAGAAATATTTAGAAGAGGTTCCCTCTAAAGTCATTGAATTAATGAGTTATGCTGATTGGGAAAAAGAATATAAACGAGCAAAAGAATTGGTAGATACTAGCAAGTTTGAACACAATTCACACAAGGAGTTAGTAGATTTTCGAGAATACGAACGAGAAGACGAAATCGCACCTATCACATTCAAAGGGATTGACCACCCTAATGTATAGGAAAATAAAACCCCACAGCATCAAAGGCTAGAATCGAATAAAATCAAGCCCTATTTACTAGACGGTAGTAAGGCAGTATCCGGTCAATTAGTCTATAAGGGTGTTTTAGGTACTGTACCGTGTATCTTTAAAATGGTTCCGGCTGGTAGGTTATATGACATTCAAGCTCTACCTATTAAAGTTAATCAATTAGCTTTAGCCATCTATATAGTAGGGCATTCCCCCAAGCTGACATCTATCTCATATCTAGAGAGGATAATTGAAAAATATCAAGCAATGAACGTCAACATAGATAAGTTAAGAGAGAGAAATGAACTAATCACAAGGTTAGAATCTCTACTCCGAGATGTAAACGAAGGTAAAAAATTAGATCCGGCTGATATACTCGCAGCTACCAAAACCATAGAAAAGTATCTCGATAGGGCTGACTATAAACCTATAACAGGAGATAATTATTACAGGTATCACAATCTAGGCACAGGGCAATTCATTCAACAGGTAAACACTGAGAGATACCAATACATCATCCGGGACTACGGCAAAAATTACAGACGGGGAACAGGGTCAGAGGTTAATTCGGTCATCAGATGGGTGCGTTCATGCAGTACAAATCTAGAATCGCGTTTTGGGCATAAGGGAGCTGAAATCTCAGAAATCAGAGAATACTTAGAAAAATCTTTCAGTGATCGGTTCCCTACTAATAATTTACAATTGGCAGTTTATGAGCGAGGTCAAAAGTTCTTAGAAATCTACTATAAGGGAGAGTTAGAAATCAAACAGGAGATAGCAATAGTAGCACCTCAAACAGATAAAAAAGAGTCAATGTTAACTACAACCGAGACTAACTTTAAACCTGAGTGGGCGACAGTTTTAGAGATTCAGCAATTCTTACAATGTAGCGAGATTAAGGAAACTCCATTAATCAACTCTACTCAACTACAGATAGAGAGGATGGTTCGTAAGTATATCCGCTCAAATTACCTAACGCTCACAGGAAAAAACAACGTCTTTAAAGAGACCAAGATATCTAGCATTGTAGGTTACGATTCATCACATAAGGGTTACGGTCAAATCGTCAAGACATTTTTAAAATATGTCAGACCTTACCTCGATCCCTCGTCATCAAATGTTCTTAAAGGTGAGTTAATAAACCTCGACAATCTAAGAACTTACAATGAGCAAAATGCTCGCGACTTAATGGGTGCAATGACAAACAACTGGAAACACTGGAAACATAAAGACGCTGAGACAATAACACTAGGCGAGTCCATCTTTAACAAACCAGATCCAGGGGTGTTAATGTTAGCAGTGACAGCGGTAATCCACAAAAACCCGCACCATGATAAGATTATTTGGAGGGACTTGATTGATGTATTCTATCAACTGTCAGAGCATTCTCTAGGGTTCAGGGCTTCTAACGGTTGTGTACTTACTCCCCATAGCTTCTATGATTCAGGAGTTATCCGCCATACCCACAGAATCAAGTTACAGCTAATCGATCTATTACTGAAAGAGCAACGGAAAAAACAGAATAAGGCACAGAACAATCTAAAACAAGCTACAACTAATGAGGAAAAACAGAAAGCGATGGAGGAAATAGAGTTAATTAGTCCAGGTAGCATTGAAGCTTGGCTACAGTCTCCGATTGATAAACTTTACAGCAATTTAAGAAAGTTAGATTCTCAGTGGGAAATTAACCTTGCTAATCATGACATTTTGACTCACTTACAGGAGATGGAAAAAGCATTAGAGTTAGCTATCAAAGCAGAACAAACATTTTAGTAAAAACTAGCTAGGGTATATCTGGTAAGTTATCCTAGCTTTTTCTACTAAAGTATGAAGCCTTTGACTTAAGTCAGTAAAAAGAATGAAATTTAGTAGATGTAAACAAATAAAACAGGTATATATACACTACTAAGATAGGACATTATATGTAAAAAGTGATATAGGAAAGTATATAAGAAATATGAGAATCTATAGGAACAGAGTAGAGATGATAGCTAAATGGTTGAGGTTAGAGTAACCCGCTTTCCCTATGTGCTTCTATTACATAATTTATTTCAATGCAAAATCAAGCTTCTATAATTAAACCTAATCATATTATATGCCTCTAGATTGAGCTACATGGAGCGATAAGGCACGTATGGGTATGAATCTACATTTATTGTGTAGAGGAGCCTTAAAACTCGATTTAAGAGGGATAGAGTGAGATGTGACAGCTTAGGGTCTAGGCAAGTAGAATTATTAGGCAGTAATTATCTTTGTATCTAAAGAATTTTGATTTACTTATAAAGCCTAGCTTTAAGACCTTAGTGGGGTATGAAACAGGTATTGTGGTACTAGACCCACTTCATACCTAGAAATGAGCAGAAGGCTAGAAGTTTTATCTAACCTTGGTTTGAGCTATAAAGCTGGTGACAAGACTCGAACTTGCGACAGGCTGATTACAAATCAGCTACTCTACCAACTGAGTTACACCAGCAGTAAAATTAAATATAGCAAACTTATCGCCATTAGCGCAACCCCTCCAGCCAACTTTTTTTTCAAATTCCCCCAAAACCTCTTCCCGTAAGATCTGAACCGAAATTATTGTCTCTCGGGCACACCCACACCTCAGAAACCGGGTTTCTTCCGATATTTCTCGTTACTCAACCCAAATTTTTCCAAGAAACCCGGTTTCTCGCCCCTTCCTGGGTGCACCGAAACCTCAGAAACCGGGTTTCTTCCGATATTTCTCGTTACGCAACCCAAATTTTTCCAAGAAACCCGGTTTCTCGCCTCCATGGGTAAATTTTGTTGAGCTTCTCGCTGCGGGCTTTAAACCGGGCGGACTCGCAGCCAAAGCAGATTATCTAAACTACAGACTAATGACTGAGGACTAATGACTGAGGACTAATCGCAGCGCCAAATCTTGATTGTCTCATCCGCGCTGCCGCTGGCTAGCAAATTGCCCGAAGGTGCGATCGCCACCGAGTATACCGTACCCGAATGTCCCTTCAGAGTGCTCAACAGCTCCCCCGTCTGCAAACTCCAAATATTAATCGTATTATCATCGCAGCCACTAGCCAAAGTCAAACCGTCTCGACTAATAGCAACCGAATCGCCCCGACTCACATAATTCCGCAAAATATGCACAGCCTCATTCATCCCTAAATTCGCTACACCCTTTCCCTTCGCAGAATTAGAATTTAAAATCCGCAACAAACTGCCCGTGTGCAAATTCCGCAGCTTAATCGTATAATCATTGCTGACGCTAGCCAGAATTTGACCGTCCGGCGCGATCGCCACAGAATTCACCCCAACATTCAACCCCGAAAGAGTCCGCAGCAACTTACCGCTTTCCACCTCCCAAACCTTGCTCGTCGCATCCGAACTGCCGCTCGCCAATATCTTACCATCCGGGCTAAAAACCACCGCATTCACATTATCAGAATGACCCCTCAAAGTCCGCAGCAACTCACCAGTCCGCAAATTCCAAAGCTTGATCGTATTATCAGCCCCGCCGCAGCTAGCAATTACCTGGCCCTTCGGGTTAATCGCCACCGAATTCACCTCCATAGAATGTCCCGGAAAAGTACACAGCAAATCGCCATTGTACAAATTCCAAAACTTAATTGTTTCGTCCGAACTGCCGCTGACCAACATTTTTCCGTCATAGCTAATAGCCACCGAATTTACGCGATCGGAATGTCCCGTCAGAGTGCCAATTAATTCCCCAGTTTCTAAATTCCAAATCTTAATAGTTCTATCCCAACTGCCGCTAGCCATAATTTTGCCATCAGGACTAATCGCCAGAGAATTCACAAACGATGAATGTCCCGGTAGCGTGTATGCGCACCGCCATTTCAGATTTTTAAACTTGTGAGCTAACTCCTTCGCCCGCTTAGATGCCGCCTCAGCTTCCTCTCTGCGTTTGAGTTCCTCCTCCTCAATACGCTTGCGTTCCGCCCTAGCTTTCGCCTCTCGCAGCGCCAGCCGTCGCATCTCTCCCTTATAGGTTATTCGCTGCTGCTCCTGAATTTCTTTAAGAGTTTCCATATACGCTATAACCCAATCTTTAGAAAACCATTCCTGAGCAAATTCCGCCTCTAATTTAAATAGCTGGGGTTCGTGAGTAAAATCGATATTTAAATAATACAAATCAGCTATAAAAGCCGCCAATAACTTGTGAATTGTCACAATTATTTGCCGAATAATCCGCAGGCTCAGCTTTTCATCTTTCCCCTCCGCCTCCAACTGGTGATAAACTTCTTCCCAATTCCAAGGCTGCATCGCCACTAGAGAAACGCTCTGATTGATGATTCCCCAAAAACCGACATGAAAATTCACTTCATAATCGCTGATATCGCTGTACAATATAGCTGTCGGCACGGGAGACAAAACAGTCTGCAACCGCTCCACATCAATATCCGAAATCGCCTTTTTGAAATAGTCTCCGTAAAACTGAACCGGACAGGATTCTCCGTGCAGGGGGTAGTGCAGGTTCAAAAAAGATCTCAACTTAGCTGGCAGCTCGATATTTAGATTGTGGCGAAACGAATCCGGGCAATCTTGGCTAATTTTTGCGGGAGCAACTAACAACAGCAATCGGTGCTGCTGCTGCTGCAAAATCTGTTCTGTTTCCTGCCTGCTTAAATTAGAAAACCAGTTGTCTTTGTCCCAAAGAAGTTGAATTTCGTTCAGTTTAACCCGAATAGATTCTGATTGAAACTCCCGCATCAACTCGCGGCAAAGCCGACTAATTGCCCGCTTATCTCTCAATTCTTCGGCTTTAATTCGATTGGCGCGTTCTTCCTTTACCCGTTCTTCTTCTATGCCGGCGATCGCAATTAACTCTTGTTCTCGGGCCTGCTGTCGCTGCAAATATTTCACTTGTGCTTTAATCCAGCGGGGGTCTTTTTTGATTTGCTGGTTCAAAGCAGAAGAACCAGACGGCTCAATATCTGCATAGCGTTCGTTGACAGCGCTTGCTCCCAATCTTTCTCCCAATTCGCAGGCTACAGGCTTCAACAGTTCAATTAGGGTGTCTGAGACGGGGCGGGGTAATGACATACCAGTTAAAACTTTTTCTTAACTTAAGGGCGATCGCGCGAGTCAGGCGTATCCCGCTGGGCGGGGATTCTTGGCATGGGCCTACATTTGGGCGATCGGTCAATCGATTTGCGATTGGCGATTTGAGATTTGCGATTGACTTCGAGCTCCGTGAATCTACGAGCTGGAACTAGGGTCTAAAATTTTTTGCCCTCTACGACCTCATACCACTTACCAAAAAGAATGCAACTGTCAGCAGAGTGCTCCAAAGCTTTATCTGATCAGTCATCAGTCATCAATCCTCGAAAATCGCCAATCGAAAATGGTATAAGTACGTGGCACGGTATCCGTTTTTGAGCGAGGTCAGCGTATGCGTAAGGCGTATCGTGCAACTTTACAGACTTAGCACCTTAACTCAATCATAGTGTTTATACGGTTTACATTTTAGGCCAAATCTGAGTGGACAGCACCGAGGGAAAAGACTTGAGGATATTCGATCGACCCTGAGTTCCCGGAATGTGTTTTTTGTTGCCATTTTTACCCGCGCTTGTCTATAATCATACTTCACCACCATATTTACGGTATTCCGACCCAATAACCGTACTTTAGTAAAGGAACAAATATAATGACCCCGTGGCAACACCTAACTCAACAATTTCACCGGCCACAACAGCCACCAGTCGGTAAAAATCAATCATTGACTGCGCTGAAAAGATTTGTGTCCCTATTTTTAGTGGGAATAACTTTAAGTCTGGCCATTGTATCCTGCCAGCAGGGAACACCAACAACCCCAGCAGCCAACAAAGGCAAAGTAGAATTAACCCTCGTTTCCTTCGCCGTCACCAAAGCCGCCCACGAAGCGATAATTCCCAAATTTATCGAACAATGGCAAAAAGAAAAAGGACAAACCGTCACCTTCAGCCAAAGTTACGGCGGTTCCGGTTCCCAAACCAGAGCAGTAATTGACGGATTAGAAGCAGACATCGTACACCTAGCCCTCGCCCTCGACACCGCCAAAATCGAGAAAGCCGGACTCATCCAACCAGGCTGGGAAAAAGAAGCCCCCAACGAAGGTATCGTCAGCAAATCCGTAGCAGCAATAGTCACCCGCGAAGGCAATCCCAAAGGCATTAAAACCTGGGAAGATTTAGGTAAAGACGGAGTGAAATTAATTACCGCCGATCCCAAAACCTCAGGAGTTGCGCGCTGGAATTTCCTAGCACTTTGGGGTTCGATTCTCAAAACCGGAGGAGACGACACCAAAGCATTAGACTTTACCACCAAAGTCTACAAAAACGTTCCGATTCTGACCAAAGATGCCCGCGAAGCCACCGATGTATTTTTCAAACAAGGCCAAGGCGACGCCTTAATCAACTACGAAAACGAGATTATTTTGGCAGGTCAAAAAGGCGAAAAACCGAGTTATATTATTCCCGATGTAAATGTGTCGATCGACAATCCGATCGCGATCGTCGATAAAAACGTGGACAAACACGGCACTCGCGAAGTCGCCGAAGCATTTGTCAAGTTTCTCTACACCCCAGAAGCCCAGCGAGAATTTGCCAAAGCAGGATTTCGCCCAGTAGATGAGACAGTCGCCAAAGAAGCAGAATTTGCCCAAAAATATCCCGCCGTCAAAACCCTATTTACGGCTCAAGATTTGGGAGGTTGGGGAGAAATTCAGAATAAATTCTTTGATGACGGAGCCACCTTTGACAAAATCCAGGGTTCAATTAGACAGTAATTCCCGAATTTTTACTCGTTACTCGTTCCCAGGCCCTGCCTGGAAACGCAGATCCGGAGGCTCTGCCTCCATCTAAACCTTTTGTATCTTCCTCACTTGCTGTTTCGTCAAAAAGTAAGGCAGAGCCTTAAGATCGGCATTCCCAGGCAGAGCCTGGGAACGAAGAAATCAACGAGTAAATCAGCGTTTATCTGCGTTCATCTGCGGTTAAAAATCACCTTATGACAGTATCATCTCCAGCAACTAACGCTCAATCTGCGATCGCAAATATCAAAAGAGCGATCGGCAAAATCACACTACCTTGGGGAATCACCATAGGCTACCTCAGCCTCATGCTATTTCTCCCAGTCACAGCCATGCTGCTAAAAGCCAGCACAGCAAACCCCGGCGAATTTTGGAAAATAGCCACAAGCCCGATCGCCATTTCCGCCTACGATGTCACATTTGTCACATCATTAATCGCCGCCCTAATCAACGGAGTCTTCGGCACATTAATCGCCTGGGTATTAGTCCGCTACGACTTTCCCTTAAAACGGATTGTCGATGCAGCAGTCGATTTACCATTTGCGCTACCAACATCCGTCGCAGGTTTAACCCTCGCCACAGTTTACAGCGATAACGGCTGGATCGGTTCGCTGTTTGCACCATTAGGAATCAAGATCTCATTCACTCGCTTGGGCGTAGGAATAGCAATGATCTTTATTTCCTTACCCTTTATTGTGCGGACTGTACAGCCAGTTTTACACGAAATGGAAAAAGACATCGAAGAAGCAGCTTGGTGCTTGGGTGCTTCTCAATTTCAAACCTTTTGGCGAGTAGTTTTACCGCCGCTCTTTCCGTCAATTTTAACCGGAGTTGCCCTCGGATTTTCCCGAGCAGTTGGCGAGTACGGTTCGACGGTAATTGTAGCATCTAACGTACCGTTTAAAGATTTAATTGCTCCGGTCTTAATTTTCCAAAGATTGGAACAGTACGACTATGCAGGAGCCACAGTAATCGGCACAGTCATGTTAGGTATTTCCCTAGCAATGCTGTTCGCAATTAATATTTTACAAGCCTGGAGGAGACGCTATGACGGCTGATATCAAATTATCAAAAAATTACACAATTCCGCCAGCGGGTTCCTCGCGGGGCAACGAAAAAGCATGGGTAAAGCCCACTTTGATCTCAATTGCGATCGCCTATCTCGGCCTCGTCTTATTTATCCCGGCCCTCAACGTTTTTTACCAAGCTTTCAAAAAGGGAGTCGAGCCATTTTTCGCCAACTTAACCTCGCCCGATTTTCTATCCGCAGCACAACTTACCCTGCTAATTGCTTTGATAGTAGTACCTATAAATACGGTATTCGGTTTATGTGCAGCTTGGGTAATCGGCCGCAATAAATTTCCCGGACGCACCCTATTAATCACCATTCTAGACGTGCCGTTTGCCATATCTCCCGTAGTTGCAGGTTTAATGATTGTACTGCTTTACGGTCGCCTGGGATGGTTCGGGCCGCTGCTGGAAAGTGGCGGAATTAAGATTATCTTTGCCTTCCCAGGAATGGTGCTGGCTACTGCTTTTGTCACTCTACCTTTTGTCGCTCGCGAAGTGATTCCTGTTTTGGAAGAAGTGGGAACGGATCAAGAAGAAGCGGCGAAAACTTTGGGAGCAAATGATTGGCAAATCTTCTGGAATGTAACGCTGCCGAATATTCGTTGGGGCTTGCTTTACGGTGTAATTTTGACAAATGCTAGAGCAATGGGAGAATTTGGAGCTGTTTCTGTGGTATCGGGAAATATTGCTAAAAAAACCCAAACTTTGCCTTTGTTTGTAGAGGATGCTTACAAGCAGTACGCGACGCAAGCAGCATTTTCTGCTGCGGTAGTTCTCGGTTTTTTAGCTGTTGTTACTCTCGTGCTTAAGGAGATTTTGGAACGGAAAACTAGCATTAAGGAGGTTGAAGAATAAAAAACACTCACGTATTTTTATCATGCTGAACCAATCGCAAGTCTCTGTAAACGTAGGCGGTACGTAGTTGCGCTTCAGCGCTCTTTATAAATATATATATCAAGAGCGCGCAAGTTATTGTAGGGTGCGTCAGGGCTGAATATTGTGACAAAAACTAAGAATTTTTGCCCTGACGCACCCTACAAGTTAGTTAGTCAATGTAGGGGGCAACTTCAGCACCCAATCTCGGAAACAAATAAGCAAACATTAGGAGGCCGAAATGTTAAACCAGAACAATAGCAAACCTGAATTTGAGGCGATCGACAATTTTCACCAAACTCAACAATCAGACCTCCCGCACACTGAGTCCGGAGACCACAGACCAACTCAAACCCGCATTCGCATTCGTGTTCCTAAAGAATACCATCAGGAACCTGTCATCTCTAACCTGATTTCGGAATACGGTTTGACGGTGAATTTTAATGCTGCTTTGTTGGGTGGCAAAACTTCCGATGACGGTTGGTTTGATTTGGAACTTAACGGTACAAGTCAAGAGATTGAAAGTGCTCTGATTTATCTCAATGATTTAGATGTGGAAATCTGGAGCAATTCCAATAATCCCGATGAAGAAACTTGGTAATTGATGATTATTCAAGGTACAGGCTCGGCGGCGCGAGCTTGTTAGTTATTAGTCAGCAGCTAAAAACTAATAACTGTGGAGTCAATACCGTAGATCAATAACATCAGCTCGTAACTAATGGCGATCGATCGCCATTAGTTATTTTTTTTGCTTGACTTTTTTGACAAAACGTGGTGGTAATTGGGCTAGTCTAATGACATCAAAAACTGCGCGCAAGTCCGATCGAAAATTATTGTAACAGCCGGAACAAAATCCCCCTTTAAAACTTCTACACCATCAAACTGACTCAGTGATGCTCGGCAAGCATAAAAAAAGGTTTTTGTCAATATTCCATTTAGGTGAAAGTTAGGGGCGATCCTCTTCGTTGGCGTAGCCCCCGTAGGGGCGGGCTTTCCGTTTGATCGCTCCGAAGTGCGCCAACGACTCGCATCCGCAGCGGAATCTGTACGATCGCTGCTGCGTTTGGTTTGTGTTATGAATTTAACCTGTGCGTGTACCAGAGGAATTTAATCATGGAAGTCTATAAAGAACGGAAACACCAGATAGTTTTTGCGGATTCAAAAGTTAAAGATTGCGAAAGTTTAACAAAAACTGCGAATTCCGATACAGAAGTTATTATTCTGAAGGGCGATCGCGACGGCATCGAGCAAATAGCCGAAACACTTAAACAGCGAAAAAACATTGCAGCCGTCCACATTTTGTCCCACGGGGCAGCAGCCAGCTTGCAACTGGGAGCAACAGAACTTAATCTCGACAACATTGAAAGCTACCGCAATTATTTAGAAAAATGGTTTGCTTTGCCAGCAGCCGAAGCAAACTCGAACTCTGCAACTACTGCTAAACCTGAAATTCTGCTTTACGGTTGCAACGTCGCCGCCACAGAAGCCGGTGTGGCTTTCGTGCAAAGGCTGAGCCAGCTCACGGGGGCAAATATTGCCGCATCCGACAACTTAACCGGCAGTGCCGCACTCGGTGGAGACTGGGTGTTGGAAGTGACTACGGGGAAGATAGAGACTCCTGTGGCATTTTCCCAAGAGGCGAGAGAGGCATATAGCGGCGTGCTTGGTGACTTAAACCAGACTGCTGGCGACTTTAACGGACTGGTAAATGCCATCAATGTTGCTAACATCAACACTGGTATTGACACAATTACCCTCAGTGGAAATATCTCCCTCACGGGGCTGCTGCCAAAAATTAGTGATAACACCATTATTGTGGGCGGAGGTTTTGGCATCAGCGGCGCTAATAATTTCCGCGGCTTGGTAGTTGATAGCGGTACAAACCCAGTCACAATCTCCAACCTCACCATTGATTCTACAAAAGCATTAGGTGGCAACGCACCAGTTGGTGGTGGTGGTGGCGCTGGCGGTTTAGGCGGCGCACTTTTTATCAACACTGGCATTGTAACTGTTGACAGAGTGACTTTCTCGAACAACCAGGCGATCGGCGGTAACGGTGCTGTTGGGAGCGGTGGCAAAGGTGGTAGCAATGATTTGGCTACTGTTTTTGGAGGCACAGCAGGTAGCAACGGTAGAGATGGCCGCCCCGGTTTGCCTAGCAATGGCGCTGCTGGTGGCACTGGGGAAGCGGGCGAACCTGGCGGCAATGGCAGTGCTGGCGGTAATGGTGGTATTGGTGGAGTGGGTGGAAGTGGTGCTGGTGGCACAAACGGCGGCGCTGGAGGCGCTGGCGGCATTGGCGGTGTCGGCACTTTCGGGGCTGGCGGCGGCGGTGGCGGGGCTGGTGGCGCTGGCGGCGCTGCGGGTACTGGCACTGTAGGTAATGGCGGTAATGCCGGCGCTGGCGGTAATGGCGGTACTGCCGGTGGCGGTGGTGGCGGCGGTGGTATCGCTGGTACCGGCCTTGCCCCCGGTGTTGGCGGTGTTGGTGGTACTGGAGGTGTTGCCGGTGGCGCAGGTGCAGGGCTTGGTGGTGGTGGCACATCGCCCACCGCTGGCGCTGGTAGCACGACTGCGGGTGGTGGTGGCAGTGGCTACGGTGGGGCAATTTTGCTCAACAATGGCAGCTTGACGATGACCAACAGCACCTTGTATGGCAACAAAGCCACAGGTGGGAACGCTGGGGATCTTACGGCAGGTGCAGGTTTGGGATCGGGCGCTGCAATTTTCATCAACTCTGGTACTGCTACCCTGGTTAATAACACGATCGCTGACAACACTTCCACAGCCGGAACTGGTACTCTGTCACCTATATTCGGGGTAAACGCTAGTGCCGGAGGCATTTTCAACAACAGCGGTACTGTCAGTCTCAAAAATACGATCGTCCTTGGCAATACTGGTCTTGCAGCCCCCGATATATTTGGGGCATTTACTGGTAACAACAACCTGATTGGAGTCCTCACGGGGAGCACAGGTTTGACTGCTGCTCAACAATTACCAGCAGGAGTTACTCGGGCAAATGTATTAGCAGCAACTGCCGCACTCAACGGCGCAACTGCTCCCACTCCTTTGACCCTTGCCCTAGTTGACAATAGCCCTGTAACTACTAGCAGCAACCCTGCCATCGGTGGAGGCGACCCAACCATAACAGCAGTGGGCGCTACTGCTTTCGACCAGCGCGGCACTGGTTTCCCTCGGAAAATTGACAATACCCTTGTGGGTAAACCGACTATTGACATCGGTGCTTACGAGTACGGGCCGGTTGTTCAGGGTCAGAAATTCAACGATCTCAACGGCGACGCCGTTAAAGCTCCGACAGATCCTGGTCTAGGCGGATGGACTATTACCGCAGGAAGCAAGACTGCTGTTAGCTCTGCGGTTCCTGCAACTTTGGGTCAATACACGCTTGCGGACACTAAGGCAAATACTGATATCCTCGAAACGTTACAACCGGGATACTTCCAGACGTTAAAACCAACAGTCAACACTGGTAATGCTGATGTCACTGGTGCCGACTTCGGCAACTTCCAGTTAATGACCATCAGTGGTTTGAAATTTGATGATAAAAACGGCAACGGCACTCAAGATGCAGGGGATCTGCCAGTAACTACTCCCGTTACGATTAATTTGCTCAACGCCACCACTGGGGCAACGATCGGTAGTACCACCACTAATGCAACTGGTAATTACAGTTTCCCAAACTTGCCACCTCTTGCTGGGGGTGCTGCCTACCGCGTCCGAGAAGTCGTGCCCGCAGGCTCCACAAAAACTTCAACCGATCCTGCCGACATCGCCTCCCAAAGCGGCGCAACGATCGCGAATGCTACCGTTCCGGGTCTCAACTTCGGTAACTTCAAAAACATCACTGTCAGCGGTCAGAAGTTCAACGACCTCAACGGGAACGGCGTCAAAGATGCGACAGAACCCGGAGTAAAGGAGTGGAAAATCTCCCTAATCCCCATCGGCGGTGTCACAACAGCGCCAGTATCAGCTACCACTGATGGCTCTGGCAATTACACCTTTCCTAACGTTGGCCCTGGTACATACTCCCTACGGGAAGAGCCACAGGCTGGTTGGCTTCAAACTTTCCCTGTCCCCCCAGCCGCCACTACTATTACTACCGTCAGTGGCACAGATATTAACAACACCCCCGCCCTTCCCACCAACTTCGGGAACTTCCAGTTGGGCAAAATCAGCGGGATCAAATTTAACGACTTCAACAAAAATGGCGCGCAAGATACCGGCGAACCACCGCTAGCAGGCTGGAAAATCTACTTGGATACCAACAACAACGGCGTCCAAGACCAAGTACCAGAAGAAACTGGCACTAACGCCACCGTCACCGATGCTGACGGTAAGTACCAGTTCACCAACCTGGTAGCCGGCAAGTACAACCTCCGGGAAGTACCGCAAACTGGCTGGACGCAAACGGCCCCCGCTGCCCCAGGCGCGTTTACGATCGACATCAGCAGCGGTACCGACTCCAAAGACAACAACTTCGGCAACTTCAAGCCGAACACGATTAGCGGTCTGAAGTTCAATGACCTCAACGCAAACGGCGTCCAAGATTTGCCAGCAGAAACAGGAATACCAAACTGGCAATTCTTCCTCGATAGCAACAAAAATGGCAGCCTCGACACCGGGGAACCGAACACCCAAACCGATGCCGCAGGCTACAAATTCCTGGATTTGCCAGCAGGAACCTACAGGGTGCGGGAAGTCTTGCAGGATACTTGGACGGCAACTACCCCCGACCCTGCTGACATCACTGTCACCAGCGGTCAAGACATCGCTAACATCAATTTCGGGAACTTCCAGTCGGGCACCATCAGCGGTCAAAAATTCAATGACCTCAACAACAACGGCGTTAAGGATGCCGGAGAACCGGGACTAGCTAACTGGCAAATATTCCTCGACATTATCGACCCAAAAGAAAGCTTTCAGCAGGGCGAACCGACTACGATCACCGATAAAGATGGAAAATATACTCTCAAGGACATACCCGCAGGTACTTTCCAGGTAAGGGAAGTCCAGCAAAACGGCTGGACGCAGACGACTCCCAACCCCGCAGCCGTTACGCTTAAGCCCTCAGAGAACAAGACGGGCATTGACTTCGGCAACTTCCTGCCCCAACCGGGTACGATCCGAGGTCTGAAGTTCCAAGACACTAACAAAAATGGCACTCAGGATGCCGGAGAACCGGGTTTACCCGATTTCCAAATTCAGTTAACCAAGGTGGTAACTGGAACTGCTCCTGGTCCTACTCCTGCTCCTGTTCCTGTTGTTACTACCACAGACAGCAGCGGCAACTACCTGTTCGCGAACCTCACGCCGGGAACCTACAGCGTCCGGGAAATCCAGAAAGTTGGGTTTACCCAAAGCACCAAAAACCCCGACGACATCGTGCTGACTTCGGGAACTATTGTCAGCGGCGTCAACTTCGGGAACTCTCCTGTAACGACACCGACACCGACACCTCCAACGCCGACACCAACACCTCCATTGGTCACGTCGTCACCG
>NZ_JAUBUN010000008.1:112257-115367 GCF_036702665.1 Microcoleus sp. Aus8_D2 | reverse complement strand
ACACCGCCGACACCGCCGACACCGCCGACACCGCCGACACCGCCGACACCGCCGACACCGCCGACACCGCCGACACCGCCGACACCTACACCTGTACCGACGCCGACGCCGACGCCTGTAGCGACAGATTTGGTTTGCCCTGAGGCCTTCCCCAGGATCGCTACTCCCAATCAGTCCGGCAGTCCTTCAGAGGGTAATGTGATCGACGGCCCTAACGGCGACGATACGATCGTGGGCAGTGCCAAGAGTGACTCTATCTTTGGGTTGGGTGGCAACGATTTGATCTTCGGCCAACAGGGTGACGATTACATCAATGGCAATACGGGCAACGATACTGTCTACGGAGGCATCGATAACGATACTCTCTTCGGTGGTAAAGGCTTTGACCTGATTTTTGGCGATATCGGCGACGATACGATTTACGGCAATCGTGGCAACGACTCGCTCAGTGGCGATGCAGGCAATGATGTATTGTACGGGGGCAAAGGCGACGACGTAATGTTGGGAGGCGCCGGCGACGACTTGCTATTTGGCGATCGAGGTAATGACACTCTCTGCGGCGGCGAGGGTAACAATACCTTACTTGGCGGCAGTGGCGATGATGTGCTGTTTGGTGGCACCGGCGATGACTTGCTCTTTGGTGGTATTGGCAGTGATACTCTCGTTGGCGGCACCAGCAGCAATGGCTTTGTCTTGGCAGCGATCGGGGGAACTGACACCATGATCGACTTTACCCCCGGATTTGATTCGATGGTGTTGGTGGGAGGCTTGGACTTCAATCAACTGTCGTTAACCCAAACTAACGGCTCAACTGCGATCGCGATCGCCAGCAGCAACCAGATTTTGGCTGTAGTGGCGGGCGTGCAGCCCAGCCAGTTATCGGCGAGCAGTTTTCGCTTGCTGGTGGTTTAGTATGTAGTCCTTAGTAGGGTGCGCAACGCGCACCTTACTCTTAGCTGGACAATCGGCAGCAGGGGAACGAAATTCCGTTCCCCTGCTGTGGTTAAATCTGTTCGAGATATTTCAGCAAGTCTGCCATTTCTTGCGGGCTCGGCTGAAACTGAGGCATTGGTGGGGTTCGCCCGCTGGTGACTTGGCGGATCAGCTCGAATTCAGATTTGCGCTCTGACACTCGGTGCAAATTGGGCCCGACTTGACTGTCTCCCACGGATATGTGACACCCCGCACAGTTCATGTGAAAGATGGCTGAACCCTGAAACTGGTCGCCCGTGAGGGACAGTACGCTTTTGACGTAGGGATCGGCGGCTTGAAACTGACGAATTGTCATACTCGCCAACATGATGCCAAGCAACACCGCGATCGCCAATAGGGCAAGTCGCTCGATCGGGTTTTTAATTTCATTCGTGGCAATTTGGTGATTCAAAGGAGTGCAATTTTAAAATAGTATCTACAAGAAAATTTATTTCTCATCACATAGCTTAATCGTTCCCAGCGGGGATATCAAGATCTCAGACCCCCAGAACTCCCAAGAATGGGAAAATTCATCTGTCTCAGTGCTGGTAATATTAAAAATAGATTGTTAAATCTTAACGTTAAGGAGCTCTCATGGTAGAACCGCTGCTTTCAGGTATTGTTCTGGGTTTAATCTTTGTTACTCTGGCGGGGCTGTTTTTTGCTGCTTACCAGCAATACAAGCGCGGCGATCAGTTGGGTATCAACAAGTAAAAGGGCCTATAGTGCCTCGGTGAAGCGGAGGAGAGGGGGAGGGAGGAGAGGGGGAGAGGGGGGTTCCGGGGGAGATTGGAAAAATCTTTCTTCTTTCGTCTTCAGTCTTCCTTCTGTCACAGGTCAACTCTTCCCTCTTCCCTCTTCCAACTGTCACTTGTCTACTGTCACTTGTCACTTGTCTACTGTCACAGGTCACTTGTCACTTGTCTACTGTCACTTGTCTACTGTATCGATCGAGAATAGCAGCAGTTTCCAGACCTGTTTTTTCCCAGCTAAACAGTTTTGCTCTCGCCAAACCGAGCTCCCGCAACTGCGATCGACCTGTGGCATCGGTTGCCAGCTCTTGCATAGCAGAGGCTATTTCCTGGACGCTGTAGGGATTGACTAACCAGGCTGCCTCCCCCCCCACTTCTGGCATGGAAGACAGGTTAGAGGTGATTACAGGAGTGCCGCAGGCCATTGCTTCGAGCACGGGGAGACCGAATCCTTCCCAAAGACTGGGGAATACTAGGGCGATCGCCCGGTTGATGACTTTGGGTAAGTCAGCCGCAGGGAGGTAATTTAGAAATTTTACGCGATCGAACAATCCCAATTCTGCAACCTGCGCCTTCAGCAGTGGGGTATAGCGTTTATCTTCCGATCCAGTAATCCACAATTCGTACTCGGAATTATTTGGTACAGCCGCAAAGGCTGCGACAACTCGCTGCACGTTTTTATGGGGATTGTGGCGGCCCATATACAGAAAATAATTGCTAGTTGGTAAGTCGAGAAACTTAAAAAAACTGGTATCGTAGCCGGGAAAAATGCGCGAGATTAAAGAACTCGGAATCTTACAAAAATCAATAATATCATTGGCAGTTGATTCGGAATCGCAGATAATATGTTCAGCCTGCCGCAACACTTGGGGAATGTAATAGCGGTGATAAACGGCTAAAGGATCGAAGCGGCGGGGAAATCGGAGGGCTATTAAGTCGTGTACTGTAATTATATAGCGACAACCGGCAAATAAAGGAGCTTCGGGAATTGGCGAAAATAACAGGTTAGATTTTAGCTGTTTGTAAATTTTGGGGAGTTGAGTTTGTGTCCACAGCAATCGGTTGATGTGTCCTTTGGTTCCTTGTTCTGGTGTGAGGTTGGCGGGGATTTCGTAGCAGTTGCTGTTGGGGAATTTTTGGGCTGTGAGTAAGGTTGGGTTGAGGGATTTTAGGTGGGGAAATAGGTTTTTGGCGTAGATGGCTAAGCCTGTTGGTTCGGAAATTAGGAAGGAAAGATTAATTAGTAAATTAGATGGATAATTGGGCATGGGATAATATGATAATTTCCAATTTTAAATAATTATCATCTAGGTTTGTAGTGAGGACTTCAGTCCTCTATCTCCAAATGACTGAGGACTAAAGTCCTTACTACAAACCTTAACTTAC
>NZ_JAUBUN010000008.1:52679-112157 GCF_036702665.1 Microcoleus sp. Aus8_D2 | reverse complement strand
CGTTTGTAGTGAGGACTTCAGTCCTCTATCTCCAAATGACTGAGGACTAAAGTCCTTACTACAAACCTTAACTTACCGTTTGTAGTGAGGACTTCAGTCCTCTATCTCCAAATGACTGAGGACTAAAGTCCTTACTACAAACCTTAACTTACCAGTAATCTTTTTTAAAGATATTGCTGTAAGATGTTGGCGGTTGCTGTTCCGGTTTTGTGCCAGCTAAATTCGGCCGATCGCGCTAAGCTAGATTTTTTTAAGTGCGATCGCACTTTTGAATCTGTGGCTACTGTTTGCATGGCTGCGGCTATTTCTCCGACGCTGTAGGGATTGACTAATAATGCCGCATCTCCGGCCACTTCTGGCATCGATGACAGGTTGGAAGTGATGACGGGTGTACCGCAGGCCATTGCTTCCAAAATCGGCAAGCCGAAGCCTTCCCAGAGTGTGGGAAATACCAGCGCGATCGCCTGATTCATCAGTACGGGCAATTGCGAGTAGGGAACGTAACCGAGAAACTTTACCAAAGATTGTAAACCCAATTGTTCTACTTGTGCGATCGACTGTGGCGTGTAGGCGTTGGGAGGCCCGGCCAGCCACAATTCGTAATTTGCGCGATCGCCCAAACTCGCAAATGCAGCAATTAATCTTTCTAAGTTTTTGTAAGGATCGTGTCTGCCGGTATAAAGAAAATAATTTTTAGCTGGCAAGTCAAGATCTCTAAAATTAATATTATCACAAGCTAGGGGAATTGCGGTCATTTTATGACGCGGAATCTGGAAAAAGTTAGCAACATCTGTCGCCGTTGCTTCAGAATCGCAAATAATATGTTCGGCTTGTCGCAAAACCTGGGGTATGTAGTAGCGGAAATAAGCTGTCAACCGAGAGAACTTTTGGGGGAATCGCAAAGGAATCAAATCGTGAACCGTAACTATGTAGCGACATTTGGAATATAAAGGCGCTTCGGTAATCGGCGAAAATATTAGGTTTGACTGCAATTTTTCGTAAATCTTAGGTAATTTAAATTGAGTCCACAGCAGTCTGTTAATTTGTCCTTTAGTACCTCGATCGGGTGTGATGTTATCTGGGATTTGATAGCAAATATAATTGTCAATTTGCTGGGAAGCGAGTAATATTGGTTTTAGCTGTTGCAGTTGCGGGAAAAGATTAGCTGCATAAGTCCCGATTCCCGTG
Source organism: Microcoleus sp. Aus8_D2 (assembly GCF_036702665.1). Taxonomy (NCBI): domain Bacteria; kingdom Bacillati; phylum Cyanobacteriota; class Cyanophyceae; order Oscillatoriales; family Microcoleaceae; genus Microcoleus; species Microcoleus sp. Aus8_D2. The sequence continues at coordinate 110,969 of NZ_JAUBUN010000008.1, read as the reverse complement.
GGTTCGGGAGTTAGAAAGGATAAATTGATTAACAGTGGGTTGGACACGATTCAGTAAAAATAAACTTTTTATTAATCGATATTTGATCTCAAATCTGGTCGATTGCCGGCGATATCTGTATGGAAATGGTACTCCCTCCGCTACGCTTCGCCCATTGGTGTAAAATTAAGGTCAAAAACCTTTGTATTTCTCGTTTGCTGCCGAGACTAGATCCCCCTAAATCCCCCTTAAGAAGGGGGACTTTGAGAACTTCCGGTTCCCCCTTATTAAAGAGGACTTTGAGAACACTCTTGTCCCCCCCCTTTTTAAGGGGGGCTAGGGGGGATCTGGGCTTAATTTAACACCAATGGGCAGGGCGCCGTGTCCTTACCCACATCCATATCTGTCTCCTTAAGGTCGATCGAGCATTTGAGCAATATCAGCAGGATTTGGCAGCCGAATTGTAGCATATTCTTGGTGAATAATCTCAAAAAAACTCAAGAGTTTTTTCTCAAAAGGTGCCAGTCTAAAGTTCTGACTGCGTTGCTGCGCGCTAGCTTGAAGCTCTGCTAGCAAATCGGGATTGACAATTAGTTGATGTGAATATTGGCACAGTTGTTCAACGGTATTGAACAAAAAGCCCGATCGCCCGTGTTCGACAATTTCCGGTTGTCCACCGCCACAAAACGCGATCGGAGCACAACTGTTTTGCATTGCTTCCACAGTCGCCATCCCAAAATGTTCAAACCTTTGAGGATTGACTTCACCCAAACCGCAGCCATGCCAAAATATACTTGATTTAGCATAAAGCGATTTTACCTCATCTAAGGAACCATTGACTTTAAGTTCGATCGCCCTTGAATCCTGCTTCAACAAATTCTGCACCGTCTTTAAATAAGGATTTTTCGGAACACTGCTACCCGCTAAAATCAGCCGCCATCCTTGAAGTTCATCGGGATAATCTGCTAGCAAACTGCGGAAAGCTTCAATTAGTTCAATTTGCTTTTTTGTTCCTCCAGCTTCAAACTGTCCCACAGCTAAAACGATCTTTTCCTTCGGCACTTTAGCTGTTGCCATTTCTACGGGCGGATACAGCATAAAAGTGGGTTGCAAATTCCAACGTTTCTCCAGCCACTTGACAGTAAATTGACTGTTGGCAATAATAAATGTGTAGTCATCCACAGCAAAGTGAGAGTTCCGAAAAGTATTGGGAAAGTGGCATAAAAATACTGAGATAGGCGATAGCGGTTTTACTTTTTCTAGTTGATTCGCGTTGACAAAAACATCGTAATTTTTGCTTTCTCTGGCAATTTCATCGAAGGGATTTTCCATATCGTCGGCGATGATGCTGGAATCGATGCACTGCATTCCGCGTTTCTCGTAAAATTGCAAGGGAATAATTTTAATTTTGCAGCCTGAAAGATTCAGCCCGTACCACGACTCTAAGTCAGAAACAGCAACGGGTTTGTTGGTGATGAAGGTAATGTCAAATTCATTTTGCAGCAGCGAAGCGGCGGTAGCGACGTATTTTTGGCCGCCGCCGATAAAATGCAGTCCGTGATCGTAAATTGCGATCGACATTTTGCGATCGCCCCGCACCACCTGCAATCGAGGTAAAATGCGATCGATCTGGCTGCGGCTGTAAATCACCGCCAACTTTTCGGCTAACTGCGGCACTACCGCGGCGACAATTTCCGGTTTCTGATAATCTAGCAGTTTTTTAATCGCGAAAAATAAACTCTCAAACAGCAAATCGTACTGCTTGTTACTAAAAAAATCAGAAGTGTGAATTGCTTTAACTAATTGCAACGGTTCGTGTTTCGCCAAATACAAAAAACGATTGCGGTTGCAGAAATACTCGGTGAGTTTGCTACCTTTACTCGAACCGCGATACTCGTGATGGGCGATAGCTGCGGGAGTGTAAAGCATTTTCCAGCCGCGTTTGTGACAGCGTTTGGCAAACTCTACATCTTCAAAATACATCACAAAATCTTCATCAATCGGCCCGACATCTTCCAGACATTCCCTGCGAAAAAGCACCGCCGCCCAACACAGCCCCTCGACTTCTCTTTCTGTATCGTACTGTCCCGCATCTTTTTCGCCAAAGCCGACATCTTGCCAATAATAATTAGGTAACTGCTGAATTCCGGCGCTGTTGATTCGCCCGTCTTTGAACAGCAATTTACCGCTAGCTGCACCTACTTTTTGGTCATTTTCTAGGCGTTTAATTAATATTTCTAGCCAGTGACTGTCAAGAGTTGCATCGTTATTTAGAAAGCAGATGTATTGTCCTTTTGCTTCGCTGATGCCGAGGTTGAGAGCTTTGGCGAAGTTATTGGCAGAATTTACAAATATCCGAACTTTGGGAAACAGTTCGCGCAGGGAAGTAACGGAATTGTCTGCTGAGCAATTATCAATTACAATTAAATCGATGAGCTGTTCGGGATACGCAAGTTTTTGGATAGATTTTAAGCAATCTTTGGTGTGGCGCAGCCCGTTATAGTTGACTATAATAAACGAGCATATTGGCAGTAAAGTCATTCGATTTTGGATTTTGGATTTTAGATTTTAGATTGAATTATTTAGGATTTAATAATTGAAGAATTGAATTATTGGGATTTTTTTATTTAAGGATTGCAAAATTGCGAATGAATCCTGGGCTGGCGATCGAATTATTTCGGGTCATTTTTGATATTTTATTGCGGTCGATCGAGCAATTGAGCGGCAATCTCCTCTAAAATAGCAGTATGTTGCTGCTGTACTGCTTTGATTTGCTCTATTTCCGACTGAAAACTGGCGATCGCCTTTTGTTGAGTCTCAAGCTGTACCGTAACTTCGGGAAATCCGCTGCTGAATTCCGAAGTAACTTTTTTTTCGAGAGTTTGTTGATTTTCTTGCAATTTTTGTAATTGTATGCTCAACGTTTGCACGACGCGGGTATTGGCAAAATTATAAATAACTTGTCGTTCCAGTACCGGTCTGAGTAATTTGCGGACTATTTTTCTCACGGCGATGACCGCAGAACCGAGGCGCCTTTGGTAAGATGTAATTGGGACGTTGTAAATATCGAAACCGCTCTTCAACAGCGCGATATCTTCGTCATCTTCATCTCGGGCTCGACTATTTTCTCTTCCCGACAGCGGCAGCTCAGCAATACCAATTCGCGGCTCCAAAGTTTGCCGCAATTTATCGATGATTTGTTGAGTTGGTATTTCTTCGTACTGCAATCTTCCCCCTCCTTTTATTATGGTGCGCTACAAGCACCATCCCGTGACTGTAAAGCGCGCGCTGCGCCGCATCTAGTGAATTTTCTTTCCGTCAATGGGTGCTTGTGGCGCGCCCTACAAGCTGCGCGTTATCCCGTAAATTGCCCTTGGGAAAATAGTGCCAATGTCAATTTAAACTAGCTCGATTTGACTGTCATCACCGATCATAAACCGCAGAGCTTTCGGACGCGGCGGGGCGTTAGTAAGTTGCGCTCGCTGTCCGATCACGCTGTCCACAATCCGCTGGTGAATGCCAACTATTTTCGCCGCTTGCAATATTACACTGTGTTCGATGTCAGCATCAATCATCGTCACGCGATCGGCAATACTGCTGTAAGGCCCGATAAAGCAATTTTCAATGCGGCAATTTTCCCCAATTACCACAGGGCCGCGAACTGTAGAATTAATGATTTCCGTGCCTTCACCTACTTGCACTCGCCCGATTATTTGACTTTTAGCGTCTACTTTTAATTCCGTTGAAGCTACGACACAGCTATCTAAAATGATTTGGTTTGCACTCAGCAAATCGTCTTTTTTACCTGTATCCAGCCACCAACCCTCTAAATTGCAGGCTTCTACCTGTTTTTGCTGATTGATGAGCTGTTGGATGGCATCGGTAATTTCGAGTTCTCCCCGAGGCGAAGGTTGAATTTGATCGATCGCCTCGTGAATGCTAGGAGCAAAAAAGTAAATCCCCACCAATGCTAAATTAGACGGCGGAACCTTAGGTTTTTCTACTAACTGCAAAACTCGCCCGTTTTCATCTACTTTAGCAACACCAAAAGCAGACGGGTTTGGAACTGGACGCAGCAAAATTAGAGCGTCTAGTTTTTGCTGATTAAAGTTCTCTAAAAACGGATCGAGCTGGCTCTGAATTAAGTTATCTCCTAAATACATGATAAACGGAGAATCGCCCAAAAATGGTCTGGCAACTTTCACCGCGTGAGCAAGTCCCGCCGGTTCTGATTGCAAAATATAAGTAATTTTTGCACCGAATCGAGAGCCGTCTCCTGTTTTCGCCTTCACCTCTTCCCCGGTTTCGGGACTAATAACAATCCCAATATCCGTAATCCCAGCCGCCACAATGCCTTCAATTCCGTACCACAGTATCGGTTTATTTGCCACAGGAACCAACTGCTTAGCACCCGTATAGGTGAGGGGACGCAAGCGTGTTCCTTTGCCGCCAGAGAGGATGAGTGCTTTCATTGGGTGAACTCTGAGTTATCCTTTAGGGTTTGCGGTGCTGGCTGAATTTGCCAGCACTTGTTCGCTATCGTTAATCTTAAAGCACCGCTACCCCGCTGGCAATAGCCTCCCTGGAACAGTTGACAGTTGACAGTTGATAGTTGACAGTTGACTCAGAAAGCAGTTGATAGTTGACAGTTGACACTTGACCGAAGTAAGAAGGAAGAAGGAAGGAAGGCTTAATAAAAGCCAGGGTGTCAGCAATTTAGGACGTTCTCAGTATCTTGGCGGTTGCTATCCAAATGATTTATGGCGATCGAACATTCAGTCATCTCCAATCTCCAATCTCCAATCTCCAATGGTTTAATAGCGGCCGTATCGGGCCACAACTTGACTACCACTATTGTTTTGATTTGTCAACCAAGCCCACATCTGATCGCCCTGACAAAAATGCCACCATTCGTTAGGATGCTGCTGAAAACCAGCAGCTACCATCGCCTCTTTTAATATTTGCCTGCGACGGTGATATTCCTGTTTTTGCGGCTCATCGCTATTTGCATAATGATTTGGATAAGAACGTTCCGATATTTCATCAATCCCAGAACCCATATCAATTTGCCGCTGATTTTCATCCACCAAAGTGACATCTAAAGCCGCACCCGTACTGTGAGGGGGAGGCGTCGCCAGATCCATGCTCGGTACGGCCCAAAATTGATATACGTGTTCTATAATTACTTGCCGTTTGTCTTCGGAAACCGGAAATTCGCAGCCTTGAGCTACGGCAATTTGATTGAAAGTATAATCCACCATAAATTGCTGCACTTCCACGGGCCGGTAAGCGTCAAATATCAGAATTTTCCAATTTGGATAATTTTGCTGTAGTTGCGTTTTAGCGGAGAGCAAACTATCTACAACTCCTTGCCGCAAATAGTAGGGCGAATCTACTTTGCTGTTGTGATAGGGAGCACCCAGCTTTTGATAAGGGTGCGGAATTTCAAAGGCAAAATGTTCTGGTGGAATTGGCACTAAAGGTTCGCCACATTCGTCGATAGCTATTTGCTGATATGGCTTCATATCAAGGTTTTTTCCAGACTTTATTACTGTAGAAAAAATTGTAGTGAGGACTTTAGTCCTCAGATATTGATGAGGACTAAAGTCCTCACTACAAACACTATAGCAGATAGAATATCCTCATGTTCTAAATCGTCATAATCGTCTATGATTTATTAAAAATTCATGCCAGAACTAAGTAATTCAAGAATCAACTCTACTGGATATCGGAGAACGCGAATACATGGTTTTTCGTGACAGATATTCGGGTCGAGTGTGATGCGCTGCAAAAGTTGGTTGTCCATGTTTTAGGAGCCACTGTTAAATATATTGTAACCGAAAGAGCGTAACTCTGGCTAGGTTTGTAGTAAGGACTTTAGTCCTCCAAAAAATCAGCGGACTAAAGTCCTCACTACAAACCTTAAAAATTCTAACTTTGGCGGTAAGCAACTACTGCATAAAATGGATCGCCGCCTCCCATCCCCAGCATTTGCATAAAACTCGGCAAGCTAGACTGTTTAGCAATTACTTCCGGCTTGCTAAATCCGGGTATGTTCGCTCCTTTGACCGAATCAAAGTAACCCTGGACTAATTTTACCCGATCGCCCTCCGAACCTTCCCGCCAAGCCGCAATTGCTTTTTGATAAAACATCCGGTTGGAAAAACTGATAATTGCGACGCCCCCCGGCTTCAAAATCCGGTGAATCTCCGCAAAAATCGCATCCGCGTATTGCAAATATTGTACCGAAACGCAGTTGACAACCGCGTCAAACTCTGCATCCGGCAGCGGCAATTTGGGATTTGCGTTCAAATTCTGCACGAAATAATGATTCAGTCGGGGATTTTTTGCCAACTCCTCTTCGTTCATGCCGTGCCCTTCAACATGGGCAAATTCCATCTCATCAGGCAAGTGAGACACCCAACTGCTCATCATATCGAAAATCCGAGTATTCGGTTTCAGCCGTTCCCGATACAAATCGGTTAGTTGCTGGATAAATCCCTCGTCTACGTGCGTCACAAACCGGGGATAGGAATAGAACAAAAGGTCGTCTGTGTCGTCTAACTTGGTACGTTTGTCGGCTGGAAGCAACATAAATTCCGATCGCCAATGAGATTTACTCTTTCTAGTTTAAGAACAATTAAGAATTGTAAACACACTTCTCCAGAAGGACATCCGGCACTAGGGTGGTTGAGGGTGCGATCGATAATACTATTGAAAGCTACACATCCCCGACAGTGCCACAGTCTGCGAGTGTGCCCGCGAGTCCGCGAGTCCGCCAAGGGTTTAAACCCCTGGCTCACAGCTCAAGTCCACTAAAAGTGGACTAAAAAATTGAATTCAGCTTGAGTTTTTTAGTCGGTTTCAACCGACTTGAGCTATAAGAGGGGGGTTTAAACCCCTGGCTGCTTCTCGGTTTGAGCGTAGCATTCGGTTTGAAACAAACCCTGCGATCGCACCTTGACAGATCCCTAAAAACCTCTTACACTAATAATACGAACGCTAAGTAATAAACCTATGGTTACTACATCCACTGTCGATCGCAAATATCTAGCTCAGTGGCACGACGTTCTCGCCCCCCACAGCCTGGGCTACCGCATCAAACTGCTGGGGCAGCTAGGAACTCGCAGGCTGCAAGAAGCACTGGAACCCTTTGGGCTGACACCTTTTCACTGGCTGGTGCTGTGCTGCTTGTGGCAAGAAGACGGTTTGCCAACTTCTAGCATTGGCGACAAACTGCAACAGGTAGGCGGGACGCTGACAGGCGTGCTCGATCGCATGGAAGAAAGAGGTTTAGTCCGCCGCGAGAGAGATTGTCGCGATCGCCGGATTTGGCGCATTTGGCTGACAGACTCCGGTACGGCACTGCAAGAGGTACTGCCGCCGCTGGTAGCTGAAATCCGCGATCGAGCCGTCGAAGGCATTCCAGAAGCCGATCGCGAACTGTTTTCCCAATTGATCGATCGGGCGATCGTCAATCTGTCCTAAACCGACAACAAATAGCTCTTTCGAGTGAAGCGCAGCAACATCTACCTCCACTACATTACTAATAACCGCAAAATACTACGCATCCTTAAAAACAGCAGTCTTACTAAATAAAAAGTACGTACCCTAAACAAACGACATCTTACTAAAGTATCAGGAGTCAAATACCATGAAAGGCACAAACGAAATCAACCCCGCAGAATTCAACGGTAACGGCAAAGGCAAAGCAGTAGCCCTCTTAGAAAAGCCGATCGACGACACCATAGCAAAAAGCCTACCAGTAATCCCCGCGCCAGAGACAGAAGTCAGCGCCCCCGCCGAAGTCAAAACCAGCCCAGAAACAGAAATCCAAGCACCCCTGCCGGCGCCGGAAACCCCGAAGAAAAAAGCTCCGAAAGCCCTGATTTTAGCAGCGCTGGGCATCGGGGCGATCGCCGCCGGCAGCTTTGGATACAATTACTGGCAATACGCCTCCATCCACCAAGAAACCGACAACGCCACAGTAGCCGGACACATCCACCAAGTCAGCAGCCGCATCAACGGTACTGTCGGCGAAGTCTTAGTAGAAGACAACCAACAAGTAAAACCCGGACAACTGCTGATTAAACTTGACCCCCGCGACTACCAAGTTAAACTGCAACAATCGCAAGCAGCCTTAGAAAACGCCCGCCGCCAAGCCGAAGCAGCCGCAGCCAATATTTCCCTAGCCTCTCAAACCAGCCAAGGTAAAACAGCCCAAGCCCAAGGAGATATCAGCACCGCCAACGCTGGCATTTCCACCGCCCAAGCAGCTATTAGAGAAGCGCAACAAGGGGTACCCGCAGCAGAAGCTGCTGTCGCCGAAGCCGAAGCCGGCGTCCCCGCAGCGCAAGCCAAAGTTGCCCAAGCTGAAGCCGGAATTCCCCAAGCCCAAGCCAAAGTGACGGAAGCTGAAGCCGGAATTGCCGCAGCGCAAGCTCAATTAGTGCAAGCGCAAGCTAATCTCGTGAAAACGCAAGCTGATTATAAACGGTATGAAAGTTTGCAGCAAGAAGGTGCGATCGCCCGCCAGCAATTAGACGCATCCAAAGCAGCCTACGAAGTCGCCCAAGGCCAAACCACCGCAGCCCAACAAGGAATTGCCCAAGCTAGAGCCAGGTTAGCCCAAGCCAAAGAAGGCGTAACCGAAGCCCAAGCAGCAGTAGCCCAAGCTCAAGAAGTGGTAAAACAAGCCGAAGCCCAAGTCGCGCAAGCCAAAGTCGGCGTCGCCAGCGCCCAAGCTAAAGTCGCCGTAGCGCAGGAAGGAATCAGCACCGCTGAAGCCAAGCTGGCTGCATCCAAGGGCGGATTGCAACAGGCTCAAGCTACGGGCGAGCAAACTAAAGTCAGTCGATCGCAGTATGATGCTGCTAAGGCTGCGATCGCCCAATCGGAAGCTGCGGTTAAAGACGCTCAACTGCAACTTTCCTACACGAATATCACCGCACCAGCCGCCGGACAAATCGGGCGCAAATCCGTTGAAGTGGGGCAGCGGGTGCAGTCGGGAACTCCGTTAATGGCGATCGTAAGCAACGATTTATGGGTAATTGCCAACTTCAAAGAAACGCAATTAGCAAACATGAAACCAGGCCAAAAAGTAGAAATCAAATTAGATGCTTTTGGTAGCCGCAAATTTGAAGGCCATCTCGATAGTTTCTCCCCAGCTTCTGGCGCTCAATTCTCCCTATTGCCTCCCGACAATGCCACGGGCAACTTTACCAAAGTCGTGCAGCGGATTCCGGTGAAAGTTGTGTTTGATGCCGAAAGCATTAAAGGTTATGAATCGCGGATTGCACCGGGGATGTCTGCTACTGTAAACGTTGAACTGAAATAAAGTCAGGATTTACACAGCACCTCATATAGGGTGTGCACGGCGCACCCTGTGTCCCAGCCTAAGCCTAAAAACCTTCGCAGAACCTCTGTCTGTAGGGTGTGCACTGCATTGATTATGGCCCTGGCTATCGGGTTTATTTTGAACAAGTCGGGTTAACAATTGTGTTACTGCTATAGCAACCGCCACTACCGGTGAGGACATAAATAAGAGCATGAATAGAGCCTATGACCCTTTAGCATAAACGGTTTGATGCTCGTACTATGTAACTGTCAACTGTCAACTGTCAACTGTCAACTGCTATATCTGGTGGTGATAAAAGCACTAAGCGAGCAAGATATTAGCCAAGCTAAAAAATACTGGAGAGATTATGAAAGAACTCAAAGTGCCAACAAGTAGAAGCTACCATGAATACTTGATTTCTTCTCTAAAAACCCCCGAAAGTGCTGCTGGCTATATCGAGGCTATGTTGGAATTGGAGTCAGAAGGCCCCGAACCTGAATTGCTGCGAGCAGGACTTAAAGATGTGGTGGATGCTTATTTACAGATGAATAAGTTATCGACAGAAGCTAAACTTATATATGAGAAGCTCGATCGGATGTTGTCTGGGAGTGGGGGCGAGGAAATTTATTCTTTGATAACTCTACTAGATCAACTGGGGTTGCAGTTGGCTGTTAGAGTAAAATAAGTAATTAATGAAGGATTTAGGGGGGATGCTTGCCGCTGGCTACACGCGCTTTGACTATCAGACCTGACTCTATTTCTATATTGTCACCAATAGCTATAGTATAATAGAAAATATTATCGTATAAAAGCCATGTCTCAAGCAACATTAACTGATGTTTCCTTAGATTCAATATTAGAGCGTTTAACGCAACTTACTAAACTGGAATCTGACTGGGATTCTTATGGTGCATTGCCAGTTTCGCCCGTTGCTTTTGTGAAAGCCTGTCAACTTCTCATTGATGTTAAATATGCTCTTTCAGCTTTAGTTGGCGATCGACTTTTACCATCAGATATCGCACCAATTGCGGATGGTAGCCTACAAATGGAATGGCGAGGGCCGCACGGGCAACTAGAAGTGGAAATTAAACCTGATATGGATTTCAGCTATTTGCTAATCGAGGGTGCAGGAAGCGAGAGAAAGTTTGAGGAGAAAAACCAGGTATCATTGTCTGAGGTCTTGAATGTGGTGTCTCAGGTTTTAATTCCATAAGTCAGGGTAGGGGAATGCTAGAAGAAATTGCAGATAACGATATCCTTTATCGTCGGATTCCTAATGTACATCTTTATGAGGATGATACTGTAAAATCAGTTGCTTTTCAGGTTAGAGGAAAACCTGATGATAGTATCTCAGTTGAGTTAGCTAGGCTAACAACTCCGCAGGAAGTTTTAGCTCGTGCCAGAAATCCTGATACTACTAAATTGGGTGTTTTGGTAGCAGGATATGCCCGTTCTTTAGGTTTTATTGTCCGGCATGATTCCTTGCCAGATAATTTAGCTCATTGTTTGATTGAAGGGGAAAATAATAAAGTTAAGTGTAAACTCTTAGCTGAAGCTACAACTATTTTGACTTTGCCTGAGTAAAGGCGATCGCGCTTGGGGATGAGTTGAAATAAGGAAGGGCGATCGCGCTTTTGCAGAAAAGAGGGAGAGAAAGGGCGATCGCACTTTAGGGATGAGATGAAATAAGGAAGGGCGATCGCGCTTGATAAAAAGCTTGATTACAGGTGGTAATAACTTTTTATAAAAAAAAAATCTTTATAACAAGTCAAGTAATTTTCGCTTTTTATCGTCAAATTCAGACTCAGTAATTAATCCTTGAGCTCTTAGATTTTTCAATTTTTCTAACTTAGAAATAGGATCGGATTGATCATTAGCTGACTTGCTTGTAAACTCTCCCTTAAATTCAAGAAGATAATTGAGAAATTCCATAGCTTTTTCAGCTTCCCCTGCTATAGTCATAGCTCCGTGAATCTGAAATCTTGCACTCCGTTCTGTATTTTCATCATCTAAGTAACATAATTCTAAAGTATTCTTTGTTTGTTGAAGCTGTCGTCCTACATCACCCGACGCTAGGAAGCCACGCACACCACCCATCTGAAAGAAATCGAGTTTGGCTTCAATTATACGTTCATAAGCTAATTTGCATAAAACTTGATTGTCATAAAATGCAAAGGAATAATCGAGAACAAATGCAAATCCAGGATTTTGAGAAGCATTGGGATAACCTCGAACTCCACCTTTGTAAGTGGCTGTTTGATAGAATACAACTTGCTCATTTACACCTATAAGACCTTTTTGTTTAATAGCTGTATAACTTTCAGCTTTGAGATGAACTTTTGATCTTGGATCTTTTACTAAATCATCGGAGCTTTTCAACTGATCTATAGATTGAGCGTTTGCAAGAGGTTGCGCTGGTATTTGGGTAGCAGCACAACAAGCTAAACTAAATATAATAATTGCCCAAAACCAATTTATGAACAAAAGGATAGTAGATAATATCAAAAGACAAACGGATATTGGGGTTGCTAGGTCATTTGTAATTGTGTTGTTCTGCTTGTTTGACCTAACATTATTATTCTGCTTTACAGGCTGAGTTTGTACCACTATCTCAAACTCTCGATTCCAAGCCGGAAAATCCTCACCCGCCTGCTGCCCGTAAACCTTCACAGATGCGATGATCGCCCCCGCCTTCAAATTCGTCAGCTCCCTGCGAACAATCCTGATAGAAACCTCCTCATCAGGAACCCCGCCCGACTCCAGCATCACCTGTAAACAACCATCTTGCAAACTCGCAGTCGCACTAATCCCCTTATTTTGCAACGGCAGATTTAACAGAGATGCGATCGCCTCCACATCCCCAAGCTTAGCCCGTTCCTTCAAACTAAGCTGATTTGACTCCGTATTTTCACTAGAACTTGCCGGCTGCTGTGTTACATCCGCAACAGGCAACTTTTGCCCCGCCACTTCAAACTCTTGACTCCACGCCGGCACCTTCGCGCCCGTCTGTCGCCCGTAAACCTTCACTTTCTCTATCGATGCAGCGCCCAAACCAGCGATCGACTTACTCACCCACGGGGCCAAGACTTGCTGGCTGGGCGCTTCTGGGGCTTCCAGCATCACCTGTAAACAACCATCCTTAAGAGAAGCTGCGGCGGTGATGCCCTTGGCTTGTAGCTGGCGGTTCAGCAGAAGCGCGATCGCCTTTGCATCTCCCTGTTTGGCGAGTTCCAAAATATTCGGTTGTGTCATAACAGGTATATGCAACTAGCGCTGAGCCTAACATTTTCTGCTTTAAGTATAAATTATTTCCTAATTGCCCAAAATTTTCAAGCCATATAAAGTCATATTTAGTAGTTTTTTCCATCCCCACTAGGTCATAAAAAGTCACATTTAGTTGGTTGCTACTAAAAAAGTCATATTTAGTTGGGTTACAATCAGGTCAACCCCTTGCATATACGTGACTGATGGACGTTGAAGAAGCCTTAAAATTTACAGACCATCTAGCTTTAACTACTACAGGAAAACACTTAGATAGTCTGCAAAAAGCTATACTGCGCGGCGCTTGGAACAATCAAAAATATAAAGAAATTGCACAGGAACACCACCGTTCAGAAAAATATGTTAAAGAAGTTGGCTTCAAATTGTGGAAAATTCTCTCAAGTGCATTAGATGATGAGCAATTATGTAAAGCCAATTTTAGAGCTAAACTGGAAAATTTACAAGCTTCTAATATTGTCTCACTCGTCGGGAATGGCTGCATCCATATTGGCAACATCTCGGCTGAAAATGTGCACTCCCCAGAAGTCTCACAACCTGAACCGCAAGACAAAGATAAATTTAACGAAAAAACAAGCAATTCCGAACCTAAATTACATTTAGATTTAGCTGATGCACCAGAACCCAACCTATTCTATAATCGCACATCCGAACTCACCACCCTCAAACAGTGGATTTTGGAAAACTGCACCCGCCTCATCACCATATACGGCTTATCCGGTATCGGCAAAACCGCCCTAACTCTCCAACTAATCCCACAAATTCAACACGAATTTGATTATATTATTTACCGCAGCCTCCGCAATTATCCACCCCTGCAAACCATACAAACAAACTTAATTCAATTCGTATCCCAACAACAAGAAATCGAATCACCCTCACTTATTGAGCATTTGCGTTCATCCCGCTGTCTCCTAATCCTCGATGACGTACAAACGATTTTCAGCAGCAGACAACTCGCAGGTCACTACCAACCAGGCTATGAAAATTACGGCAAATTCTTCAAACAACTAGCAGAATCATCCCACAACAGTTGCTTAATTCTCCTCAGTTGGGAAAAACCCAGAGAAATTGCCGCCCTAGAAGGCGAAAACCGCCCCTGTAAATCGCTGCAACTCAACGGTTTGGGCCCGGAAGCAGGGGAAATATTCAGAGAGAAAAGATTAGCTGAAGAGGATAAATGGTCACAACTGATTGACCTTTACCGAGGCAATCCCCTATGGTTAAATATAGTTGCAACTATGATTCAAGATTTATTCGGCGGCAGCGTTTCCGAGTTTCTCTCCTATGATACCCTATTTTTAGGTGATTTAGAATCTCTGCTGCACCAGCAGTGCGATCGCCTAACCGAACCAGAAAAACAAGTGATATCCTGGCTAGCTAGTGAAGCCGCACCAGTTGAAATATCAAAAATTTCAGCAAATCTCGAATTATCCCCATCAGCATTATTGCAAGCTGTGCAATCCTTGGGACGGCGTTTATTAATTGAAAAAGTGAAACAAGGTGAGAAAACGCTTTTCACACTCCAGCCTGTATTGATGGAGTATGTGAAAAACCAGCATTAATACCAGTGATATTTCATTCTCCTGAAACCCGTCAGTGGGGTGGGGGCGGGTTTATTTAACTTGTCTGTACCCTTTAAAGCTTTTGGCGAACCCGCCCCTACAGGATGCGTGAAAATGATGCAATTTATTAGTGCGATCGCACATCCGAACTTTCCAGCCTCAAACTGTACTATACTATAGAGCGCCCCGCTCGCGACCATCACTCACCACCATCCCGATCGCGCTCCGATAAGTAAATCTAAAATCTAAAATCGACTAATCTATTAATTACTATAATGAAAATCGCCACCTGGAACGTCAACTCAATTCGCACCCGCCTCGAACACGTTACTAACTGGTTGCAAACCAACCCAGTAGACGTTCTCTGCTTGCAAGAAACCAAAGTTACAGACAAAGACTTTCCCCTGCAACCCTTCCTCGACATCGGCTACAACTGTTACATTTCCGGCCAAAAATCCTACAACGGCGTCGCTATTTTTAGCCGATCGCCCCTGTCACAACTCAGCGCCGGATTTGCGCCCATTCTCGGCACCGAAACCGCCGGCAGCTTCGACGAACAAAAACGCCTCATAGCCGGGGTTACGGACGATCTTTGCATCATCTCCGTCTACGTTCCCAACGGTTCCGAGGTGGGTTCCGAGAAGTATCAATACAAGCTACATTGGCTCAAACTGCTGCAAGAATACCTCAAAATAGCACTAGACAAATCGCCCAACCTGTGCATTTGCGGCGACTTCAATATCGTGCCGGACGATCGAGATATTTACAATCCCAAAGCTGCTGCAAACTCCGTTGGCCTATCAATACCCGAACGCCAAGCATTAACAGAAATCACCGCATTAGGATTGAGCGACCCCTTTCGCAAATTCACATCAGAAGGCGGACATTATAGCTGGTGGGACTATCGCGCCGCCGCATTTCCCCGCAACAACGGCTGGAGAATAGACCATCATTATCTCAGCCCTTCCCTATACGAAAAAGCAAAAAGTTGTACAATAGATATTGCTCCCAGAAAATTAATCAAACCCAGCGACCACACCCCCGTAATTGTCGAAATTTGAATTGTGAGTTATAAATAAAACTAAGGCAAAAGAAACCCGGTTTCTACGATAAATCTTAGGTTGAACAACTAGAAATTCAAGAAACCGGGTTTCTAAAACCCCTTGGAGAAAATTGCTTCTTCCATCCGTTACATCCCGTACACCGCTCGTTGCCGAACTTTCTTCTCCTCTAACAACCAACAACCAAAAATCATGTTCTTAGTAACTGGAGCAACAGGCGCCCTAGGCCGCCGAATAGTACGAGAAATCAGACAGCAAGACAAACCTGTCCGCGCATTTGTTCGCCTCGCTTCTCGGTACTCAGAACTAGAAAACCGAGGCGCCCAAATCTTTATCGGCGACTTAAAACAAGACAAAGATATCAAAAAAGCTTGCCAAGGAGTGCAGTACATCATCAGCACCCACGGCACCGGCGGCGACGTACAAGCAGTACACTACCGCGCTAACATAGAACTGATCGACTGCGCCAAAGAAGCCGGAGTCCAGCACTTTGTCTTTCTTTCTGTCCTGGGAGTCGATCGCGGATACGAAGATTCAGCAGTATTCAAAGCCAAGCGAGAAGTCGAAAAATACCTGCAAAACAGCGGATTAAATTATACCATTTTGCGATCGGCCGGTTTCGCCTCCAGTTTGCTGCCCCTCGCAGAAAGATTTCGAGAAACCGGACTTTACCTGCTGATTGGCGACGGTAAAAACCGCACATCTGTTGTGAGTACGGACGACTTGGCAAAGATTGCAGCAGACTCGCCAACAGTCGAAGGCGCGCGCAACCAAATTTTACCAGTCGGCGGCCCCGATGTTCTCACCCGAGACAACATTGCCCGCATTTTCGGACGCTTGTTCAAGCGCGAACCCGTTGTAATTAACCCGCCGCTGATGGTATTTGATGGATTGCGAAATGCCTTGGGTTTGTTGAATCCTCAAGCTCAAAAAGGCTTAGGAACTTTGCGGGTATTGCTGGGTAACGAGTTTTTCTGCACTCCCGAAGAAGTGCAAAAATTGGAATCAATCTACGGCATGAGAATGGAATCCCTAGAAAGCTTTTTGCGGCGCAATTTGAGCGTTTAATATTTTCTGATTTCTCGTTACCAGGCTCTGCCTGGTAATGAATATCTAGAGGCTCTGCCTCAAAATTGTCTCGTTTGGCTCGTTTAGCTCGTTACCAGGCTCTGCCTGGTAATGAATATCTAGAGGCTCTGCCTCAAAAATGTCTCGTTTTAATGGAGGCAGAGCCTCCGGATATGCGTTCCCCGGCAGAGCCAGGGAACGAGCAAACAAGCAAAGGAGCAAACAGCATTTTAAGCAGAAATAGGGACAGGTTCCACACCAATATAGCTCGTAACTGCGATCGGCGGAGAAGTGGGCTTAGCAATCAAATAACCTTGAACAAAATTGGCTCCCCGTTCCCGCACCCACTCTAACTCCTCGACAGTTTCCACACCTTCAGCAACTGTTTTAATCTCTAATTGAGTGGCAACTTCCAACATTTTTTCAGTAATAAGTGCTTTATAAGAATCTTGATGGACGTTCCGAATTAATTGCATATCCAACTTCAGAAAATCGGGATGCAGTTGGTGCATCAAATTTAAATTAGAAGAACCGCTGCCAAAATCATCCATTGCAATTAAAAATCCCGCTTCTCGGTAAAACCTCAGAATCTTAATCAAGTGATCCATATCGGGAGGATGTTGAGATTCCGCCACTTCAAAAACAATATTGCTGTGAGGAATTCCCGCTTCATCAATAGCCTGCACAGTCATTCGCAGGCACGTAGCCGGATCGTAAACAGAAGTAGGAGAAAAATTAATAAAAAGCAGTTCTTTAATCTCGTGTACTTTGGCTTCTCGAATAGCGCGAGTCCGGGCTAAGGCATCTAGTTGAAAAATTATACCTGCTGATTCAGCTTGAGCAAAAATCCTACCCGGAGGAATTAAGTTTCCTTCCTCGTCAATTCCTCGAAGTAGCGCTTCGTGGGCAAAAATTTTAGAAGTATCTGAGGTATGAACAATCGGCTGAAAATGTGTAGTAATTCGTTCTTCTGACAATAAATCTAACAGCCAATCCGCCTTGGTGAAGTTAATAAAAGAGTCTAAGGTAGTGCTGCGATAAAAATCGCTAAATTGTGGCTGTTCAACTTCTCGCATCCACAAAACTTTTGTCTCTTTCAACTCTTGACTTGTCAGCGTCGATGATGCTAGAGTGCTAAACTTTTCTTTCGCTATTCCTTCAAGCGCAACGTGCAAACACTTGCTCTCTTCTAAAACCAGGAATTCAAGTTTTGCCTTCACCAGTGCAGAAATAATCTTGTTCAATGTGTGCGATACTGGAAACCACAGGTATAAACCTCCGCTGCCCTCTAATTTTTCGGGTACTGTTTCGCAGCGAGAGCAGGAGCCGAAGGTTTTGCGACTTCGTTGCACGAGAATTTCCTCCGATTTCAGAATTATTTTACACCGACTAGCGTTTAAGATAAATTATAAGCTCATTCAACTATTCATACATCTATCTCAAGATGTAAATTTTGAGATACTTTTATTTAAAAATTATTTTATTATTTTAGCTGGCCGGTCTTTTTCAACCCGGGCAAAATTTCTCAGTCTTCAGCCACTACCTGTAATTAAATATAGTTCTAGATCGCAACAGAGGGATCTGCCAAGGACTGGCTCAATGCTTTCTACTGCTCTGATTCTTTACGTCTTACTCTCTAATTGCGCCAAGACAGCGGCTAAAGTTGCTTTTTTTTTTGTAAAGTGAAGTTAGTTGGAGCGGAAAATCAGCCCAAACGAATATAATCAGGGTAAATCAAACCCTAAGAAGGCTAAATATCCCATTTAATTTAAAAATCGGGATGACAGGATTTGAACCTGCGACCCCCTCGTCCCGAACGAGGTGCGCTACCAAGCTGCGCTACATCCCGAATTTAGTCAATATATTTTCACGATATCACTCAGGTCAAAACTTAGCAAGCTCCTATATAATGATTTTAGAATCTTTTGTAAAACACTACTCAGGCGGAGACAGGCGTGACAGTTAAGCCCCAGTGGTTGCGAGTAAAAGCCCCCCAATGGGAGCGCGTCGGCAACGTCAAAGAAATTTTGCGGGATTTATCCCTGAATACGGTTTGCGAAGAGGCTTCGTGTCCTAATATCGGCGAATGCTTCAACGCAGGTACTGCTACATTTTTGATTATGGGCCCGGCTTGTACCCGCGCCTGTCCTTACTGCGATATCGATTTTGAGAAAAAGCCCCAAGCTTTAGATCCGACGGAACCAGGAAGACTGGCGCAGGCGGTGCAGCGGCTCAAACTCAATCACGTTGTGATTACGTCTGTCAACCGCGATGATTTGCCGGATGGGGGCGCATCTCAGTTTGTCGAGTGCATTCGATCGGTACGATCGCTCATGCCGGATACAACTATAGAAGTTTTGATTCCCGATTTGTGTGGCAACTGGCAAGCTTTGGAAATTATTCTCGCAGCCGGGCCCGAGGTACTCAATCACAATACCGAAACCGTAAAGCGACTTTACCGCAAGGTGCGGCCGCAAGGAAAGTACGATCGCACCCTGGAACTGTTGCAGCGCAGTCGCGAACTCGCACCGGGCGTTTACACCAAATCCGGCATCATGGTGGGACTGGGGGAAACAGATGCGGAAATTCGGGAGGCGATGCAGGACTTGCGCGCTGTCGGCTGCGATATTTTGACCCTGGGACAGTACCTGCAACCGACTCAAAAGCACTTGAACGTTGAAAATTTTGTGCCGCCGGAACAGTTTGATGCTTGGAGAGAGTTTGGCGAATCTGTGGGATTCTTGCAAGTTGTCGCTTCTCCCTTAACTCGCAGTTCCTATCACGCCGAACAGGTGAGGGAATTGATGAAACTTTACCCCCGCTAGCAATTTAACTTTAACGGAACTTGCGTCAGAGAAAACCATTCTCAATCAGGCTCGATCCATTAACAGTATTGGTGACCAGTTAAGCCGCGCGTTGGATTTGTCCATCAGCAATTATACTGATAGTTGACTCCTATTTTGGGTGGAAAACTGAAATTTAGGCTTACCATGCTGCCAGCTTTGCTAACGTCCGGAGGGTCATACTTATGGGCACCCCCACATTGCGAATTTGACAGTTCTCAAAAAAACGTTTTTTAAGTAATATTACTGATTGACAAATCCAACACCAGTTTTAACTTTGCAATAATGGGTAACAGCGAGGAAAAATCTACGCTTTCTGTGCCAGGGCGAGTGCAAAAGACCAGGTTTTTGATGCTGTTCATATTCGGCGAAGTTAAGTGGGAAACCCCAGGCAAAAGCAAAAAAGCTGTAGTATCGATCGCCCCCTCACACTCGCTACCTACGCCAAATACATCGAGAAACCGGGTTTTTTCCTCAAATTCATGGGTTTAAATCGAGATTTTTTCTCAGGAAACCCGGTTTTCCCCTTAACCGCCCACTCGATAACGGAGACCGTAAAAACTATGAAGCTCATAGGGTGCAAGGGATTTAGCTTCCTCTGAGCTGTGGGTATTTAATCTAGAGCGCCGAATTATATAAAGTTTTATTAAAAAATTCCCTATTTTTCCGAAGTGATCGGGAACCAGGTTATTGGTGATGAAGATTAACTTAACTTCTGACGAAGGTCACTTGTTTTTAGCCAGTCACTATCTATACTAGCTATATAAACAAAGAAGTACAACGCACTTTTAGGGCCTTCAAACTGTTACATCAGAAAGTTCTTAGCGTTTTCCCGAATCTTGGTAAAACAAGTGGGGGAACCAAAGTTCGATCGCACAACAGCAGAAAAGTCAGAAAAGTTAGTAAAGAAACAAATAGCGGTGATGCTTCGTCTTAACGAAATGGGCATCATAATTATAAATAACCGCTAAGCGTAGCATCTTTTCACCCGGAGCCACTGAGAAAATCACTATGCCAGCCACCTCTTTTTACGCTCAAGCTGAATTCGACGAACAACTGCGAGTCAATCCCTTGCAAGATGTAGATGTGTTGGATGAAGATGCTGAAGAAGCTGGAGACGAGCCGATCGACCAAGACTCAGCAGAGACTGAAGATGCAGACACAGCATCCAAATTGCAAAAAAATGCCAGCCGCCGCACTACAGATTTAGTGCGCCTCTACTTACAAGAAATCGGTCGGGTACGTCTCTTGGGTAGAGACGAAGAAGTCTCCGAAGCTCAAAAAGTTCAGCGCTATATCAAATTGCTGGAATTGCGCAACACCGTCGCTTCCCAGGAAGAAGGGCTGATTCAAAGCTTCGTGCATTTAATAGAAGTGCGCGATCGCCTGTCTGCACAATTGGGACACAAACCTTCCCTGGAACGCTGGGCATTAACCGCCGGCGTCAGTGACGTGCCAGAACTCAAGCGAATTATGTCCGAAGGGAAGCGCCAGTGGGCAGAGTTAGCAGAGATGACGGTGGAGGCGATCGAAAGAATTCAAACGGAAGGCGTCGAAGCTAAAGACCACATGATTAAGGCGAATTTGCGCCTGGTGGTTTCGGTGGCGAAAAAATATCAAAATCGCGGTTTAGAATTGCTGGATTTAATACAAGAAGGTACTCTCGGACTGGAACGAGCGGTCGAAAAGTTCGACCCGACACGGGGCTATCGGTTTAGCACATACGCCTACTGGTGGATTCGCCAGGGAATCACGCGGGCTATAGCGACTCAAAGCCGCACCATCCGCCTCCCCGTCCACATCACCGAAAAACTTAACAAAATCAAGAAAGCCCAGCGCAAAATTTCTCAAGAAAAAGGTCGCACAGCTACGATCGAAGATATCGGCGTCGAATTGGACATGACTGCCGCTCAAGTTCGGGAAGTATTGCTGCGAGTTCCTCGCTCTGTTTCTCTGGAAACTAAAGTGGGCAATGAAAAAGATACAGAGTTGGGCGACTTACTCGAAACCGACAGCATCTCGCCAGAAGAAATGCTGATGCGAGAAGCTCTGCACCGCGACTTGCAACAATTGTTGGCAGATTTGACTAGCCGCGAACGGGATGTAATTCTGATGCGCTTTGGTTTGGGCGACGGACACCCCTACTCCTTGGCAGAAATCGGTCGCGCTCTCGACTTGTCCCGCGAACGAGTCCGCCAAATTGAAGCCAAAGCTTTGCAAAAACTCCGCCAACCCAAGCGTCGCAACCGCGTGCGCGACTATCTGGAGTCTCTGACTTAAATTAGCGGGTGTGCATTTACTGACAAATAGGGTTTAAAGTCCTGTCCTCTAAGGACGGCTTTCATCATAGGCTATGTATTGTTGATGCCCGAGATCTAAAAATCCGGTCTCAACTCTATAATCCCCAAAAATCCTATAGGTTGAGGCATCAACCTGGGATGCTCGACAATATTACACAGGCTATGCTTGCTTTTTCCGTTTGAATCCAGAATCCCCATTCGTCAAAGTTCGGGAGTATGTCAATGTATTGGTAATGTCCGTTTCTGGATCTAGGCAGAAGGCAGAAGACAGAAAGCAGGAGTAAAAATATGACTTCTACACAATTTATCTGTCCTCTGTCTCAGGCTTTATGGCCTGTGTACAGTCAAAATTTATCAAAAACTAAATTTTTCTCTCAAGCTTTTTTCAATAAGCTCCGATATTTGCAAAATATCTCCATCGTTGTGTATTATTGTCAATAGGCAGACTTTCTTGAGAGGGTCACTATGGCACTTTACACCGCGTCCTCATTTAAAGCCGAACTCAATGACAAAGGCTGGCGGATGACTCCCCAACGGGAAACCATCTTGCACGTGTTTCAGAACCTCCCGAAAGGCAACCACCTGAGCGCCGAGGATTTGTACACTTTGTTAAAAAATCGCGGCGAAAACATTAGCTTGTCCACCATTTACCGAACTTTAAAGTTAATGGCAAGGATGAGCCTGCTCCGCGAACTCGAACTAGCCGAAGGTCACAAACACTATGAAATAAACCAGCCTTACCCGCACCACCACCACCATCTAGTCTGCGTTCAGTGCAACAGAACGATCGAATTTAACAACGATTCGATTTTGAAAATTGGCATGAAACAAGCTGAAAAGTCTGGGTTGCACCTGCTAGACTGCCAGCTAACGATTCATACGGTGTGTCACGAAGCTTTGCGGATGGGATGGCCGTCTTTGGTTTCCAGCAATTGGTCTTGTCCGAGGTCGATCGCCCCGAATGGTAACAGTGCTCCTGATGCAATCGAGTGACAATACAGTATTTTCGCATTTCAAGTACGGTTTGTTACAATAGATCTCTTGCAAAAGTCTTTTCGATCAAATTTTGGAACGGGCTCTTATAGCCCGTTCCACAGAAAAAGTTGTTTTGTGGAACGGGCTATAAGAGCCCGTTCCTAGCTATTTTTGCAAGAGATCTAATTTTTAGCAAAAATTTTCGGCGCCAGTGCGATCGCACTGGCGCCGAAACCGAGTTTCTGGGGGACACATAGATCTCCATCGGGAACCAGAAACCAGATTTATTTGATGTCGCATCCGCAAGTCGGATGCTAAAAAGTTTGGCTCAACAAATCGTCCCTGCTCACC
This sequence comes from Microcoleus sp. Aus8_D2, assembly GCF_036702665.1. Taxonomy (NCBI): domain Bacteria; kingdom Bacillati; phylum Cyanobacteriota; class Cyanophyceae; order Oscillatoriales; family Microcoleaceae; genus Microcoleus; species Microcoleus sp. Aus8_D2. Next base: position 88,211 of record NZ_JAUBUN010000008.1, on the reverse strand, counting down.
CCGTAACTGCGCTGAGCTCGATCGAGAGCGTCTTTCGTTCCAGCATCCAAAACTCCGCTGATTGAGCCGGTGTAAAAGCCGAGGCTTTGCAACCGCGTTTGTAATTGTTGAATGCTCGATCGAGAATTGACACTGCTAATCGGCACAGCCGGAACGGCAACTCGCCCAGCTAATCCGTTTTGGAGCGCAGCCAAAGTCTCCGGAGTGGCAATACCCGTCGCCGGGGACAAATTGTGTTCCTGCTGAAACGACAGCACCGCCCACTCAGTCTCTGCTCCAAAGACTCCATTCACCGGGCCGGGGTTTTTCCCCAGACTTCTGAGCGCAGACTGAAGCTGTCGGACACCAGGCCCAGTATCGCCCCGCCGCATACCCGTTGCGACAGGCTGCTGTGCCTTTGCAGCCTGTCTGCTCCCTTGCCGCAAAGCCGATCGAGTGCTGCGATCGACCCTTCCAGTCCCGGACAGCCCGCTATCTTGCTGAAACCGGATCAAAGCTGCTTGAGTTGGTCGATCGAACCAACCGTGAATCTGGCTCCTGTAATAACCCAATTGTTGCAGCCGCCGCTGCACAAATTCTACTTCTGGGCCTCTGTCGCCCAACTCCAGAAAATCTCCGGCATTACTCTGCTGGTCATTTTCCCCGGGAATTGAAGTAATTTGAGCTGCCCTCATTTTGGCATCGATAGCAATCAAAGTAGCAGTGTCAGCGCAGCCGTCAGAAACCAGATTGTAATCTTGCTGAAAACGAGTCACAGCGTAGAGAGTGCGTTCGCGAAACTTGCCGTCAACGTCGCCTTCAAAATAACCCAAAGCTTTTAACTGCCGCTGGATTAAGTCTACCGTCGCCCCTCTGTCGCCGAACCGCAGCCCCTTACAACCGCCATTTCCCGAAATAGTCTCCGGGGGCTTAACGGGGGGAATCGGCTTAATGGAGCCAAACAGCAAAGCTAAAGTTTGCCTATCAGCAACTCCTGTCACCCGCAGTCGATTAATTCGCTGGAAGTATCTCACCGCATTGAGAGTAACTCCGCGAAAACTCCCTGTAGGATTTGCGTTGAAGTAGCCTAGCTGCTGCAACCTGCGTTGGAGAGCCGCCACCTCTGCCCCCCTGTCTCCAAAGCGCAGCTCGCTATAGTTTGCATAAGTAGTTTTAAAAGGTCGATCGTCCTCGTCTAAACTGTTGAGCGCTATCACAGTAGATCGATCGGGCCTACCAGTCAGCGACAGTTGATAGTCTCGTTGAAAGTTAGTCAGAGCTTGTTGAGTAACTGGGCCGAGCTGACCGGTAGAAGATCTGGGAAAATAGCCAAGATCCCGCAATCTGTCTTGAACAGCTCGCAAATTGGGATTTCCCGGATCTATTTGAGCAAAAGCCGAACTGGCTGCACTCAAAACCGACAGCATCAAAGCCAGAGACAGCAAACGCACATAAGTCTGACTAGATAGGTTTTGCCACTTGGGTGTATCAAAAATTTTCGACTCTGGTGCGGGTGCTTCGCAAACAAGAGCAAGTTCGAGGTAGGCGAGGGATTCCATAAATTTTTAGTGTGAAATTGTGGCTGGGTGTACGAGCCAACTCAAGCTGAGCTTTAGGCTGCTGCTCTATCAAGGCTAATTTTTACCTGTTTGCGCGAAGCACCCGTTTCTGAAAAAAAAATTGTCTTCAAAAATAATTACAGGCAACAACCAAGATAGCATCGCTGTTTCTACAGACGCGAATGTCAGGAAAATAGTTTGCAGCCCAATCTTAGCCTTGATGAGGGAAAAATGACCAGTTTTTGGGTATGATTGGCTAAAAAGTAATTTTGTTTTAGATAAAATATTGGTTGTGGACGATCGACAATCAAATCCCCACCCTTGCTAGTTGCAAACAGGGCGGGGATTTTATTGGTTAACTATTCTGTAAAAATGGGATTTAACTTAAATTAAGCCGAACCGATCGCAAATCAAAGCTACTCCCGCTGCAAAAACAGTAATTCCCAGGGCTACCAGCGGGTTTTGCCCTCTGCTGACAGCAAAAGAAGTGACCACCCCAGCTCCTAAAGCCGCAGTTACAGCAGCAGTCGCCAAATCTCGATCGGGACGTTTGTCGTACATATTTTTTATGGTTGATAGCTGTGAAGCCGAAAACTTAGATATGCGATCCAAGCTACCACTCTTGCCTCTGCTGCGGTGACAAAAACCTACGCTTTGCAACTAAGCTTAAAATTTTGCTAAGTTTCTTAACATACTCTCATTAATCACATAATTTAAACTTATGTTATTCATGAGTTTTTCTGTTGAGTTTTAGCTATTGAAACCTTTTGTCTGTTGCTGACGGGGTGACAAGCAACTTGAAAGCCAAGCTATAGCGGTTCGATCGCGTGGTGAGGATAGCCCACGGAGGCCACGGAGGCCACGGAGGCCACGGAGGCCACGGAGGCCACGGAGCCCAGTCGTACCTCATCTTTCTGAGAACCGCTATATACAACAATACGGTTCACTTAGCCTTGTCCTTCGAGAGGAACGAAGCAATCGAGCGTGTCTACTTTTGATGGGTTTTATCTGTTGGAATCTCTTAACTGAACCTGATTGAGCTATACAATGGTTTCAGCCGATTCATCTCAAACAAGATGGAGGACTGCGATCGCTTAATTCGTAATTCGCGATCAGATCAACTGATGATAATTATGAATTACGTTCTGGTAGCGTATTGATTGATAAGTTCGGTTAGTTTCCAGGATGATACCTGTATGAAAAAAATGCTCGCGACCATTTCACTGCTATTGAATGTCATTGTCTTAACAGGGATTTTAGGATGGGCGATCAAGACGGGGTATTTAGGTAGAATCCTCATCATGTTTAATGAAACTTATATCGCATTACCCACAGACACCCTCAGTGATAACCCTTGGTGGGAGGATGAAGTTAAGTATCAACTCGAACTGACTAAACAAACTAAAATTGATACTTGCTTTTTTGGCGATTCTATTACCTATGGGCTGGGGAATACCATGGGTAATGATACTTTTAATTTTGCCTTGCCCGGTATGTCAACAATTTCTCAGCTTGAACAGCTAAAACAATTAACTGCTGCTCAAGTTAAATGTAATAAAGCCATTATTGCCCTCGGTACTAATGATGCGATTTATCGAACGACGGATGCAGAATTTGTTCACAATATGCAGCAAATCATCAGCATTATTAGAACAAAAATGAACGCCAAAAAAGTGCTGTTAATCCCTTCATTTTACTCAACGGTTGCAGCCAGCCACGATCTCACACTAGCGGGCCCTTTGGAAAGAGTGGAAAAAATTAGAGCCTTGACGAGTCAAGTGGCAGCGACAGAAAAAGTTGTGATAGTAGAAAAAGAACTTCAGCCCCTTTATGAAGGGACAGTCTTAAAAGAAAATGCAACAAAAGATGGCGTGCATCTAAACTCTGAAGGTAGAAAAACATATCGAGGAGCCTTATTAAAAATACTGGGGGTGACAACCAACTTGAAAGCCGGGCGAGACAAATGAAACCCTTGATACTGCTAGATTATAAGCTTATACAGTTCACGATCGACAGATCGCCCCCGCACCCCCCGGGAGATGCGGGGGGGGACAAGAAAGCTCTCTTTCGTCCCCCAAGGGAGAGGGGGATGCGAGGGGGATCTCCGGGCCATAAATAGTGTTAAGTGAACCGTATTGGAGTATAAGCTTACGTTATCACCACAAGTACGCCAGAGGCGATCGTCCTATCCAGCTAAGGAATGAGAATTAAATAACTTACAATGCGTGATGGTTCTTGTGGGATGGGCTCTTGTAGCCCGCCCTTTCAGGACGGGATCCCCCGCCCATCCCACAAACTTGTGTAAATTATTTAATTCGCGATCCTAAAGATGCGATCGCCACTTTCTCTATTAAGCGCAGCTTAATAGAGAAATGGTATGAGCTGCTGCATACCAGAGGCTGATAGCAGCTCTGATCGCAGCCTAAAGTTTTGCTAAGGCTCGATCGATATGCACTCTCATTTTTTCCGCCAACAGATGGACATTGGGTTTTTGAAGGATACTTAAATGATTTCCAGGGATATCATATATGTCTAATCCTCCAAGCAACAGTTCATTCCAGTTTTCCAAAGTGCTAAAGTGACTTTCATCCATCGCCCGGAACAAAATGGCCCGGCCTGGATAAGGCTGTGGCCTGTAATTGTTGAAAGCGTAATCCCGAAACTCTAATCGAGGATCTACATAATCATTATCATGATTAATGTTAGAAGTCGATTTAGTCTTCAATTGTAGCTTTTGGAAAACATAGGAAAGCCCTTCTTGGCGCAGATTTTTGGCATGAAAAGCCAGCTTCTGACTCAATGACAGTTGGTGTTTCCCTGGAATCGCACTATCCAAAAGGCACAGTAAAGCTACTTCCTCACCCTGTAAACGAAGTTGATGTGCCATTTCAAAGGCTACTAAGCCACCCAATGACTCACCCGCTAGGAGGTAAGGGCCTGTCGGCTGAAGTGTTTGTATTTCTTTGAGGTAGCGAGTTGCCAAATCTGCAACACTCACTTGCGTTGACGGTTTGTCACGTTCCTCCCTTTGGAACATACTGACTTCCTCGTTGAGATAGACTCCATAACAGGTCTGGTCTTCGCCGAGGTGTCTTGACAAATCATAGTAAAGGAATATGCCGTAAATGAAGAATAAAGGTAGTTTGGAACTGCCTTGCTGAATCGTGACTAAAGCCTGCGAAGAAGGCAAGCATTCTTGTTCGCGAAGGGTGTTAGCCAACTGCTGAATCGTTGGCGATTGGAAAATGATAGGTAAAGGTAGCTCTTGCTTGTAGGTTTCCTCTATTTCACGCATTAGGGATATCGCTAATAGGGAATGTCCTCCCAACTCGAAGAAATTATCTGTCGTACTGATGGGTGAAATATTCAATACTTTTTCCCAAATATTGATGAGTTGAAGTTCCAAATCATCCTGGGGAGTACCCAATTCTCCTTGCTGTTCTTGCTTTGCTTGAGTTTTAGCGGCGGGCGGATCTATAGCCTTTGGAGAGGCGGGTGTGATTGGTTGTTTGCCAGATTGTTGAGGTACAGGTAGAGCTTTACGATCGACCTTACCATTAGGTGTTAGAGGTAGAGCTTCCAAGAAAACGAACATAGACGGCACCATATATTCTGGTACATACTCCTTGAGCAGACTTCGCAGTTCTTGGATGGTGGGGTTCTGATTGTTGAGGGCGACAATATAAGCCACTAGACGCTTGTCGCCAGGAACATCTTCCCTGACGATGACCACCGCCTGCTGCACATTGGGATGTTTGACTAAAACCGACTCGATTTCACCGAGTTCGATGCGAAAACCGCGAATTTTGACTTGAAAATCTAGGCGACCCAAACACTCAATATTTCCATCTGGCAAATAACGCGCTAAGTCCCCCGTCTTGTAGATTCGTTCGGTTTCCCGAAAGGGATTAGGAATAAATCTCTCTGTCGTTAAATCGTCACGTTGCAAATAGCCTCGGGCTAATCCTGAACCACCAATATGTAATTCCCCAGCCACCCCAACGGGAACGGGTTGTAACAGAGGATCTAAGATGTAGATATCGGTGTTGGCGATCGGCTTACCAATTAAAATTCGTTGTTGGGCATCTTTGACTTGATAAACCGTTGACCAAACTGTTGTTTCTGTCGGCCCGTACATATTCCAAAGTTCCGTACCTTTGGTTAACAATTGGGCAGCCAATTCTTTGGGCATGGCTTCCCCACCGGAGAGCATTTTCATCGGGGACTGACCTTCCCAGCCCGATTCCAGCAATAATCGCCAAGTCGCTGGGGTTGCTTGCAGGATCGTAATCCCTAAGTCAACGATCGTCTTTAATAACTTTCTGCCATCCATGGCAGCTTCCCGACTCAGGATGACAACCTGCGCTCCCACAGTCAGGGGTAAGTACAGTTCTAAGACGGCAATATCAAAAGAGAGGGTGGTGACAGACAGCAAAATATCCGTCGCACTGATTCCCGGTTGCTCGCGCATCGAACGTAAAAAATTGACTGCCCCGCGGTGAAGAACTTGCACGCCTTTGGGCTTACCCGTAGAACCAGACGTGTAAATGACGTAGGCCATATTTTCTGGCGTAACGCTGGCGATCGGTGTTTCCTGACTCTCTTGGGCAATGAGAGACCAATCCGCATCCAAACAGATGACCAATGATTTTTTTGCTTCTTTAGCAGGCAGGTTCTTGACAAGCTGCTGTTGTGTTAACAATACTTTGGCTTGGGAATTCTCGATCATGTATTCCACGCGATCGTCCGGGTAGTTGGGGTCTATGGGAACATAGGCTCCGCCCGCCTTCAGCACACCTAATAATCCCACCAGCATTTCCAGAGAACGCTCAACACAAATGCCGACTAAATCATCTGGTTTTACCCCTTGTTTTTGTAAATAGTGGGCCAGTTGATTAGACCGTTGATGGAGTTCTTGGTAAGTCAATGTTTGACCTTCAAAGGAAACCGCAATTTTCTCTGGAGTTGCTTCTGCTTGTTGAGTCACTAAGTGGTGGAGGCATCGATATTGTGACTCATCTGTTTGGGTCTGATTCCATTCCACAAGCAACAGATTTTTCTCTTTCTCTGGCAACAACGGCAATGCAGAAATCGGTTGTTCTGGATGAGCCACAATCCCTGCCAACAAAATCTGGAAATGCTCGTTCATTCGTTCAATGGTTTCTGCATCAAACAAATCCCTGCTGTAAGACCAACTCCCCTCCAATCCTTCGCTGGTTGGTTTTAAGTACAAAGTTAAGTCAAACTTCCCTTCGTTATTTTCAATCACCCAAGGACTTGCTGTTAATCTTGACAGATCAATTCTTTGGAAGGGAATATTTTCCTCAAAGACAAAGGTCACTTGAAACAGAGGAGAATAGCTCGAGTCGATCTCGGGACAAAATTCATCGACCAACAAACAATAGGGCACATCTTGATAGGCTTGGCCTAACAAAACGACTTTCCGCACTCGTCCCAGAAACTCTGGGAAGGTGGGATTGCCGGACATATCTGTACGGAGGGGGACAGCATTCACAAAATTTTCTGAATTCACACGGCTCACAAAGGGGGAGCCAACAATCACGTCTTCCGTACCTGTATAGCGATACAGCAAAATATTAAAGGCGGCTAACAGGGTTGTTGAGAGAGTGACCCCTTCCTGCCCGCCCAATAGACCTAAGGCAGTCGTGATTTCCCCAGAAATGCCAAAAGACAGAGAAGCTTCCCGAAAGGATTGCTCTGGGGGGCGCGGTCGGTCAGTGGGTAGGGGTAATAAAGGAGGGGCTCCAGCAAGTTGTTTTTTCCAATAGGCTAAGGATTCTTGAAGGGGGAGCTTTCGTAGCTCTGACATCAGAGTTTTATAGGATGTTTCGTAGATTGCCCGATCGATACATTGCAATTTGGGATCGTAATACAAGATTAATCTCAGAATCCCCAAGGCTGCGACCCATTCTTTAGCTGCTATATATTTCAGGATTTCGTAAGGCAATCGATTGCCAAAAAGCTTAGTCCAGTGTTTTTTTCCCTGCTCATAGGCAACTATATATTCTTCTTTTTCAGTTTGTTGAACGTAACTCCATTGCTGATAATGATCTCGGATTGCATGGATCAGAAAGTAGGTCGATTTACTGGATATGTTATTGCCAGTGTAGCGATATTGAGAAACGACTTGACCGTGGAAATAGATAGGAAAATTACGGGCAATTCGCAGACATAAATTGTAATCTTCGGTCGCTAATACACTTGGGTCAAATGCACCGATAGACTCAATGGCGACAGTATCGAGGGCAGCACGGCGAAACATAATACAACCGCATTGAACCCTATGGCGGATAGCCAAAAGGGTTTCATAATTAGCAACTTCAGGCTGATTCTCATATTTCTCTTCTACTTTGTATGAGCCATCGGGTTGAATGGAATAGAAGAAATAACGACCAAATACCAAGCCCATCTCTGGCATGGCGTTGAGATGCTTGACTCCAATCTCAATCGCTTCAGGCAAAAGGCAGTCATCACTATCCAGGAAGAGAAGATACTCTCCCGTACTAATCCGCAGACCAGTATTGCGTGCAGTAGCATGACCTCGGTTGTTTTGATAGAAGTATTTTACTGTCGGGTAGCGATCGCAGATTTCTTTCGTCTCATCAGTAGAGCCATCGTCTACTACAATGACCTCAAAATGAGGGTAGCTTTGTTCAAGTACGCTCTCAATTGCTTCCGGCAAAAATTGGGCGCTGTTATAGGAGGGAATTACTACTGATACGTTTTTGGTCATTTTTTATACTCCAAAAGTTGTGTCAAATGTCGCTGCACCCAGTATTAATAATCTATCTCTCCAGACATATATCTGTCGAGACATCTATCTCTCACAAGACTGATAGCCAGGGGAAGCGTCCCGATTTTGCGAGGGGGGAGGGCTGCTGACAGATGTAGGTTTTTTGGTAAAAGCCTTATCCCATAAGAGTTTGAGATTTTCGCAAGGCAAAAGCCTAAAACTGTTCAACTGTCTAGATTTGCTCCTTTTTACTAGGGAAAAACCTACACCTGTCAGGGGTAGGGCTGTACTATCCTGCTCTCGCAATTGGGTCGATCGATCTGCACAGGTAATTAAGACTTTGAGGCATTGCCGTCTCATTTCATCGTCCGAGAAGTCTGCGATGCTTATAAAACGCCGTGGATGAGCGAGTTGAGCGTATCATTGCAGTCACAACATTTCTATCCTGCCAAACGCTACACTGTTCAACCGTTAACTCTTTGATCTGGACTGCGCTGGTTCTATTCGCCTTCAACTTTTTCGGTATTTCCGCCCTTGACCCAACCTTCGCGATTGCCATCCTCAACCCGAATTCGCTGCCACTCTTTATCCGGCGAATCTTCCAAAACCACGACTTTTTCCTTGTAACCAACACCGCCAATGCGGTTCGAGTCTCGGTTGCCGCTATCCCGGAGAATTAAGCCGATCGGCTGAGTAACTAGAGCTCGGTAAGCTCCCGGTTCCAGCGGTTTCGGAGACGGGGCATCGCTAGAGGTAGAAACAGGGCTGGCCTTGGCTGTTGACTTCGCCCCAGCGCCGGCAATCTGAGCTGCTGTTTTGTCGTTGGAAAAAACAGGTCTTTCAGGCACAGTAGTTAGCTTAGCGGCAAAGTAAAGTGCAGCGGCCACGCTAGCACCTGCCATGAGGACGATCGCCAGCAGAAAACCCACTAAAAACTTGAAAATGCTATACACACTGTTCATATGAAGGAAGAGTTGACAGTTGACAGTTGACAGTTGACAGTTGACAGTTTGCTTAGAGAAGGGTTGACACTTGACAGTTAACCGAAGGAACAAGGAAGAGTTGAAAGTTGATCGAAAGAATAAAGAATCGGGAAATCGAGAATTGGGAATCGGGAATGGAAAAATTTGATCTGGGTGGGATAGACTCTGGGAAGACAACTTCAGATTCGGGTAAATGCCGAATACTGACTATCTGCACAATGTCTTCGATCGACTATCCCTGAATCCGGCGGCTCAAACTGCCGTATCTGGAAGCAAGGCGAGCTTTCCCCGCCGCAGCCCAATCTTGGAGAAATTGGATTTGCTCGCTCGCCGTTCGGGCTAATGGCACCATCTGACTAGCTGACTCTAAAATATCATCTGTGGTAAAGTCTCGATTTTGGCTAAACCCAATGTGCATGGCTTCAATCAAAGTTTGCTCGATTTCGGCTCCTGAAAAATCGGGAGTTTCGTAGGCCAAGCGCTCTAGATCGTAGTTTTTGATGCTGTGCGATCGCAACCGCAACAAATGTACCTCAAAAATCGCCCGCCGTTCCTCCTGACTGGGCAAACCCACAAAAAATATCTCGTCAAACCTGCCTTTTCTCAGCATTTCCGGCGGCAAAGACTGGATGTTGTTGGCGGTTGCGACGACAAAAACCGGCGAAGTTTTTTCGCCCAACCAAGTAATAAAAGTTCCGAACACGCGGCTGGTTGTCCCCGAATCGCCTTTACCGTCTAATCCCGAAAAAGCTTTGTCAATTTCGTCAATCCACAGCACGCAGGGCGCCAAGGCTTCCGCTAGCTGAATCATTTGTCTGGTGCGCGATTCCGATTCCCCGACTAATCCGGCAAACAAGCGCCCGACATCCAATCGCAGTAGAGGCAAATGCCAGTGGTGGGCGATCGCCTTTGCAGTTAAGGATTTGCCGGTGCCTTGAATTCCGACTAACAATAAGCCTCTGGGATGCGGCAAACCGTATTGGCGGGCGCGATCGGAAAAAGCACCGCCGCGCCGCAGCAGCCATTCCTTGAGATTGTCCAAACCGCCGATATCGGAGATGTTTTCGCGGGCTGGGTAAAAATCGAGAATTTGAGTTTGGCGGATGGTTTGGCGTTTTTCTTCTAAAATCAGTTCGGCGTCGTCGGGATGCAGTTCGCCTCTGGTGGCGATCGCCTTTGCCAAAACTCGGCGGATTCGTTCGATCGACAGACCTTGACATGAGCGCACCAATTCGTCCAGCAAACGCCCCTCTATGGCTTGTCCGGTAGCCCCTAACAGTCTTTCCACCTCAATTTTGATTTCCGCCGCCGCAGGCAGGGGAAACTCCAAAACTGTGATGACTTCGCTGAGATCTTCGGGGATCGAAGTTATCGGAGATACGATGACTATATTTTTGGGCACAGATTTGAGGAGTCTCGCCAAATTTCGCAGTTTCCGGGAAATCGAGACATCTTCTAAAAATCGCTGAAAGTCTCGCAAAATAAAGATTGCTGGTGCGGAGGCGGGCAATTTTTCGAGAAATTCTAAAGCTTGTAGCGGGTTGCGCTTGCCAAAACCCGCATCGTTGGGATTGCCTTGGTAGCCGTCAACAAAATCCCAGATGTAGACGGCGCGAGAACCTTGTTTTTTGGCGCATTGGGCGATCGCCACTTCGACGCGCTCTTCTTCCCGGGTGGGAATGTAGATTAGGGGGTAGCGCGATCGTAGCAGCAGTTCAAACTCGTCGCTAAAAATAGTCATTTGTCAGTTGTCAGTTGTCAGTTGTCAGTTGTCAGTAGCCAGTAGTCAGTTGTCAGCAGTCAGTTGTCAGCAGTCATTAGTTAACTGGTGTGATTTTTTTGCCCTGGTTATTGCACAGTTATTCGTTGTTCTGCCAATTCTGAAAAGTGTGGCTACATATAGATTGTTGTAGGCGCGATGATGATATCTGTAGGGACACGGCATGGAGCCGTATCCGGCGCGGGTAGCTGGGACTTTTAAATTGGTATAAGAATAAGATTCAGGATTGTAGCAATACTTTTTTAAATTGGTATTAGCTACTGCCTACTGCCTACTGCCTACTGCCTACTGCCTACTGCCTATTGACTATTGACTAAGGCAATTGCCGTTTAAGTGCTGCCAGAGATGCCCAGCGACTGTCAGAGACTGTCTCTGGGCTTTCGGTCTCTTCTGCATCCTCATTTAAATCTATTCCCGGACATTCAGTATCGCATAGCTGTTTGTGTGGCAGTTCCAAACACATTTGTTGGTAAACCCAATCGCTGGGAGAGAAAGAACCCGTAGGCGACAAATTTTCCACCAAATCTTCTAAATCAACTTCAAATTCTCCTGAAGTTGCATCAAGCTGACTCGGCTTTTCTTCCAGCCAAATTATTTCCGCTGATTGAATTTTCAAACGGTGATTGTATTGTTTCAGGCATCGGTGGCAGGTGAGAGTCACAATTGTTTCTGCTTTCGCCTTCACCTCAATAAAATTCCCTTTGTGACTAACTTGCAGTCGCCCCCGCACCGGAGTAAGAGTTTCTAAATCGGGGATAAATTCTTCAAAATCAATGACCTCTTTCCGCTCGGTTTTTGTGAGTAGATGAGGGATATAAATTGTCTCCATAATCATCTTTCGCCGTTTTATTATCTTCGTTTCAAGGTAAAAGTTAAAAGTCAAAAGGAATAGCTATTTTTTCGCTTTTTCCTTTTTCCTTTTTCCTTTTTCACCGTCAGCGCAGCCGCACTACCAAACGCCGATCGGCATCTTGTCCTTGACTGTAAGTTTCTATATCCTCACATTCGCTCAAAAAGCTGTGGACTTGACGGCGTTCTGCCGAAGACAGCGATTTGAGTTCAACTTCACCTCCCGTCGATCGCGCTTGCTCTGCTGCGTACTCTGCCATCGATCGCAGTTCTGCTTGTCGGCGGATGCGATAGCCGTTCAGTTCGACTGTATAAGCAATCGGTTCATCTGATTCGTGAGCGATGTTCGCAACTGTGTTGCAGAGATACTGAATTGCATCTAGTACATTACCGTTTGGCCCGATTAATATGGCTACTTGTTCTGGAGTCAGATTGCTTTCATCTATTGTCATCCAATAGCAATCTTCTTGCTGTTGGCTTACCACGTTTGAGGGAATTGCGGACAGTTTTAACAGTTCTTCTAACCATTGCTGTCCGCGCTGCATTTCAGAGTCTTTCATTTTAACAATCAAGCCTTTTTCTTAGAACGGCCCGGCTCGAAGGGAAGTGCATCTAATCCCTGTTCTTTTTTGGTTTTCGCCTCTGCTTCGTCCACGATTTTTTGGAGGTTTTCGGGCAGCGGTTCTCTGGACAAAATAAACGATTGAACTGTTTGGAAGATGTTAGCAATCAGCATATACATCAACACGCCTGCGGGCAGCGGGAAGAACAAAAACATCCCCGAAAATATAACTGGCGTCAGTTTGTTGACTGTAGCCTGTTGAGGGTTGTCGTTTGGCCCTTGGGCTTGTCCCGACAGAGTTTGGTTGATATACAAACTGATACCGAAGCCGAGGATCATCACCAAAATATCCCAGTGGATGGTACCGTCTGGGTCGATCGCGCCGACGCGGCCTAGAGCTTCGATAAACAGGAATCCTTTGTTAGTAGCCAATCCGGGGATTGTGCCTTGAACTGTGGCTTCACCGGGCGCTAAAGCCACGATGTTGCCCTGTTCGTCTACCTTGACGAATTCTTCGCCTTTGATGACTTTCCAACTGGGAACAAAGTCTATTTCGCTCTTATTTTCTGCCGCTAGGGCTTGGAGAGATTTGCCGTCTGGGGTCTTAAATTCAACCTTGGTTGTATCGCCGACTGCGAGTTTGTCGCCGCTGGGAATCAATCCCACAACTGGAGCGTGAAATGTACCCGTCACGTAAATATTTTGTGGCGGCGTAGCAAAGGCTTGCGGTTGAACAGTTTCGATTTGTTCTTTGGGCAAAACTTGGACGTTGACGCTGTAATTTACGTCAGAAAACGGCGAACCCCTGAGCGTTGCAAACAGTGCAAACAGCACCGGCATTTGCAGCACCAGCGGGAAACATCCTGCTAGAGGATTGCCGAATTCTTTGTATACTTTGCTCATTTCCTCCTGCTGTTTGGCAGGATTTTCTTTATACAGTTTTTGAATTTGATCTACTCGCTCTTTCATCAACGGCTGCGCTACTTTCATGCGCCGCATATTGCGAAGAGATCCTGCATTTAGAGGATAGAGAGCAAAGCGAATCACGAGCGTCAGGGCTACGATCGCTAAACCGTAGCTTGGCACGATCCCGTAGAAAAAATCTAGGATCGGCAGCATTAGGTTGTTGGAGAGAAACGAGATACCAAAATCCATTCGCTTTGAGTTAATTTAGGTGCTCTTTGTTTGCTGTTGAGAACTATTTTTACCCGCTGAATGCGGGCCGTCTCAACTTTTAGGCTTTTGTCTCTATCTTAGGACATTGCCCGTCGATCGACCGCCCGCTACCAGGTTTTTGGTAATGAATTTGCCACTAATCGCACAGACTTCACCCAAAAAACGGACACAAGCCCCCCGACTCTCGTCGTGGAGATCGAAAAATTTTAGACTCCTGTTCAACCTCCCAGATTCATCTGTGGAGTAAATCTCAAATCTCAAATCTCAAATCTCAAATCGACTGACTTCGCCCTCAAATCAGGGTGAAAGCGGTTCGGTTATTTAGCTTTTGCCGCGTTAGCTTTTTGAGCTGCTGCGGGCAGTTTTTCGTTAATGTAGTCATACATGGCTCGAAATTTCGGAATCGATCGCAGTTCCAAACGGCTGCCATTTTTCATGGTCAGCACCATGTCTCCGTAACTCCCGAAACCGCGAGGTACTGTGACGATTTTGACTATATCTGAGTAGATAACGTCTATGCGATCGCGGCCCATCCAACCGCTAGTTACCGACACTCGGCGGCTGGTGATCCGGTAGCGCAGCCACAGAGCCCGGACAATTGATCCTACTGCAAGGGGGATTCCCACGACAGTCAGCCCCAGGAGTAAGTTGATAATCAAGTCTCCAAGCGCGGGGCCGCCTTCATAATATACTTCCTCTCGAATTCCCATCTAGTACCTCGGCTTCTACCAACAACTGCTCTAATTCTTGCAGAATTTCTGCATAATTGCACTCTTGTGCGATCGGACGCACGACAATTACTAAATCCCAGCCGAATTTTAATCTGGGCAATAGCTGTCGCAAAGCAGCGCGAATCTGGCGCTTGATCCGGTTGCGGACTACGGCGCGCTTGCTGACTTTCAAGCTGATAGAAATGCCTGTGCGAGTCGGCTGCAAGGATTTCTCGGCTGTCGGTTTGCTTAATTCGACGCTTTTGGGTTTGCGCAGAGCTCTTAAGCTGAAATGAGCTCCGTTGCGGCGCATTCCCTTGCGGTAAACGGCGCTGAAGTCTTTTCGGTGCTTGAGTCGGTTTGTAGGAGGCAACATGGCGTTGGGCGATCGTTGAGGCTTCTCAACCTGAATGCAGTGCTAGACTGCGAGGCGGTGGCGACCTTTGCTGCGGCGGGCCTTGATTACCAATCGACCGTTTACGGTGCGCATTCTGGCGCGAAAACCGGATGTTCTTTTTCTTTTGCGGCTGGTTCCGTGCAGGGTTTGCTGTGTCATTTCGATTTCTCCGGGCTTGTTACTTTACTTTTGATTAATATTCACAATCTTCTATTATACCATAGAGTTGTTTTATTGGCAAGATTTTTTCAATTTTTGATATGACGATGTTTTAATCTTGTTGTTTTTAGGGAAGGGCAAGGACAACTATTTTATTTAATTCCAAAAATTTTTTTTTTGCTACAACACTCTTAATTGAGGTTATTTACCCAAATATTGTCGCTCGCTTTGCGTCGCTCTAGCTTATTTTCTGTCTTTTTTTGGGTAAGAGCGATGGCTCCACACCCTACCAATATTGTTGCATTGATTTTCCACGCTTGGTATAAATTAAGAAGCCGACGCTATAGCGGTTCTCAATTAATTATCGAAGAGTGTCCCTTACCCGAAATACAGCGGATTTCAGGTAAGTGAACTACGTTGATTTACGCGAACACAAAAATGCTCGTTTCCTAACTTAGAATCGCGAATTAAATAACTTACAATTTTAATTGTTATGTGGGATGGGCGGGGGAGCCCGTCCAAAAAGGGCGGGATCTCCCGCCCACCCCACAAACTTGTGGAAGTTATTTAATTCTCATTCCTTAGATATGGCAACTCATATCCCCAGATAATTGACTGAAACGAGCATTTTCCCGATAGTCTACCGGGCAGTCAATCACGCAGGGGACATCTTGAGCCAGGGCTTCCTTCAGGATAGGAATAAAATCGGTGGCGGATTCCACGCGATAGCCTTTTAAACCCATACTTTCGGCATATTTTACAAAATCGGGATTGCCAAATTTGACGAAATGTGAATGACCAAAGTGATCTTCCTGCTTCCATTCAATTAACCCGTAGCCGCCGTCATTAAAGATGAGAGTGACAAAATTAGTACCGACGCGCAACGCAGTTTCTAACTCTTGAGAGTTCATCATAAAACCGCCGTCGCCGGTGGCTGCTACTACTTTGCGATCGGGATAAACGAGTTTTGCAGCCACCGCCCCCGGAATCGCAATACCCATCGCTGCAAATCCGTTGGAGATCAAACAGGTATTCGGGCGATCGCAATGATAGTGCCGCGCGATCCACATTTTGTGAGCTCCCACATCAGATATGACAATATCTTCCGGGCCCATGACTTGCCGCAAATCGTAAATGATTTTTTGCGGCTTGATCGGGAAACCATCATCGTTTGCATATTGTTCGTACCCAGCGCGAATATCCGCCCGCAACTGCTTAGCAAAAGGGTCAGTTTTCTCCATGCGATCGGCACGCTGCAAAATTTCATTCAGCGAATCAGAAATATCCCCCACAACTTCTACAATCGGAATGTAACTGCTGTCAATTTCTGCTGGCCGAGCTCCAATGTGAATAATCGGAATTTTGCCGTCAGGATTCCACTTTTTCGGGGAATATTCAATCAAATCGTAGCCAACAGCAATCACTAAATCCGTTTCTTCAAAAGCACAGCTAATGTAATCCCGTTTTTGTAATCCCGTTGTCCAAAGTGCCAAAGGATGAGTGTAAGGAATTACACCTTTGCCCATGAAAGTATTAGCTGCTGGAATATTCAATCGAGTTGCAAATTCTGTCACCGCTTCGCTAGCATTAGCCCTAATAGCTCCATTTCCGATTAACAACAAAGGACTTTTTGCCTTGGAAATTGCCACCGCGGCTTTATTGAGACTTTGGTAAGCACCAAAAGTTTTTTCGCGGTTGTCTTTAGTGAGTGGCTCTCCTTCCACAGGCATTGCTGCGATGTTTTCTGGTAAGTCAATGTGAACTGCTCCCGGCTTTTCGCTTTGAGCAACTTTAAAGGCTTTGCGGACGATTTCTGGCGTAGTCCCGGGGCGAACAATTTGAGCGTTCCATTTAGTAACTGGCGCAAACATAGCGACCAAATCTAAATATTGGTGCGATTCTATGTGCATTCTGTCTGTGCCGACTTGTCCGGTAATTGCTATGAGAGGAGCACCGTCTAAGTTGGCGTCAGCAACTCCTGTCATTAAGTTAGTTGCGCCCGGCCCTAAGGTGGACAAGCAAACGCCGGCTTTGCCGGTGAGGCGGCCGTAAACGTCGGCCATGAAGGCTGCGCCTTGTTCGTGGCGAGTAGTAATAAATTTAATTGAAGAGTTTCTTAGGGCTTCTAGAACTTCTAAATTTTCTTCTCCGGGAAGTCCGAAGACGTATTCTACGCCTTCGTTTTCTAAACATTTGACCAAGAGTTGAGCTGTGTTCATTTCCGTTTTTTTCCTCGGTAAGTGTGTTTTTTTTCGGGGTCAATTTCTCGTAAAAATACTCAATTAATTTTTTTAAACCGCAGATGAACGCGGATTAACGCAGATTAATTGATGATTTTTACGAGCAGTGTATCGAGTTTTACTTATTTTACCCACACTGTTTTAATGTTGACAAATTCGTGAATTCCTTGGATGCTTAATTCGCGTCCGTAACCGGAGCGTTTGATGCCGCCAAAGGGCAATCTGGGGTCGGATTTTACTAAACCGTTGATGAATACGGCGCCTGCTTCTAGTTCGGAAATAAACCGATCGCTCTCTTCTCTTACTGTAGTCCAAGCAGCGGCACCCAAGCCAAAGGATGTGCTGTTTGCGAGGGCGATCGCCTCATCGATGCCCGCAACCCGGAATACTAAGGCTACCGGGCCGAAAAACTCTTGTTGGCGCGCCTCTGCATCCGGGGGAATATCTGCCAGAATAGTTGGCAAGTAGAAATTGCCGGCTTTCTCTGACAAGGGGCGGCCGCCTGTGAGAAGTTTTGCTCCCGATTTGATGCAAGCTTGCACTTGATTGTCCAAATCTTTGAGAATTGTCGGGGTAGCCAAAGGGCCGATATCGGTTTCTGGCAACATCGGATCGCCTACTTTTAATTGCTCGAATTTTTCGACAAATCCTTTGATGAATTCGTCGGCGATTTCTTCTGCTAAAATAAAGCGTTTTGCTGCGATGCAAGATTGACCGTTATTCAGCATCCGCGATGTGACTGCTGTGGATAAAGCTGCTGGTAAATCGGCGCTGGACATCACAATAAATGGGTCGCTTCCTCCCAATTCCAGCACTACTTTTTTCAAGTTTTTCCCCGCATTTGCTGCTAAACTTTCGCCCGCTGGTTCGCTACCGGTGAGAGTTGCTGCTTTGACGCGATCGTCCGCAACGATTTTAGGTACTTTGTCGGCGCCCACTAACAAGGTTTGAAAAACTCCTTCGGGAAACCCTGCTTCGGCGAAAATCTCTTCAATTTTTAGAGCGCACTGCGGCACGTTGGAAGCGTGTTTGAGCAAGCCGACGTTGCCCGCCATCAGCGCCGGCCCCGCAAACCGGAAAACTTGCCAAAATGGGAAATTCCAGGGCATGACGGCTAAAATAGCGCCCAATGGTTGGTAACGGACAAAGCTGCTGCTAGCGTCGGTTGTTGCCGGTACGTCTGCCATAAATTGAGCGGCATTTTTGGCGTAATAGCGGCAAACTAAGGCGCATTTTTCTACTTCGCCGATCGCCGATTTGAGCGTTTTGCCCATTTCCAGCGTCATCATTTCCGCGTAAATTTCGCGATCGCGCTCCAAGATATCGGCAGCTTTCTGCATCCAGATGGCTCGCTGCTCAAAGGGCAGGTGGCGGTATTTGTTAAAAGCTTGCTGTGCTAATTCCAGCTTAGCTTCTATTGCTTCATCTGCGATCGGCTCGAAAGTTTGCAGCGTTTCTCCCGTTGTCGGGTTGATAGTAGCAATAGCCATTATTCGATCTCCTTTTCAAAAAACACAAAACTCCCTTATAGTTTTGAAGCTAGCTCGGGAGTTGCTGTATCGATGTATTAGAAAATTTGGATTTACCAGCCATACTTTTTGCCCTTGCTAACTTGCAAGTGCCGGGATTTGTTTAAATCTCTCTACGTCTAATTATAGTGCAGGGAATCAATTGCAAATCTTAAGAAAATTTGTTTTTAAAGTTTATATTTGCGATCGAAGTGACAACTGGTTCCCCGACTCTGCCTGGGAACCCATATAAACTTTTAATTATAGTGCAGGGACTCAATGGCAAATCTTAAGAAATTTTGTTTTTAAAGTTTATATTTGCGATCGAAGTGGCAACTCGTTCCCAGGCAGAGCCTGGGAACCCATATAAGCGAGGCTCTGCCTCGCCTGGGACAATGGAGGCAGAGCCTCCCCATCTGCGTTACCAGGCAGAGCCTGGTAACGAATAAAACTGATGTCGATCGCGAAATCCGATCGCAGAATGGAGCGCAGGCGTTGCTGACTGAAAGCATCCAGGGTACAAAGCCCCCAGATTCATTCCTTCGCATCGTCAGTCGGGGGAAGGATTGCGACGTGAGTAATTCTCAAATCTCAAATCGGCATGGATGCGATCGGGCAGAACCCAGTGTCAGAGGAATATTAGCTAAAAACCTTCTAAATATTCCGGATGAGTTATGAGGCTCAGTGATAATACTGAAAGATGCTCGTAACAAAAAACAAGGGGATCGGCAGCTATTGCTTCTAGTAATGGTCAAGTTGACTAAGATATCTCATTAATTTTATAGGAGTTAGACTCGAATGCCCCCAAGCCAAAGATTAGCTGATTTAGAAAAAGCCTTAGAATTGCGATACGAGACACTTGGCAAGGTGAAAAAACGTCTTGCCATGACGGACGAATTTTTTGCAAAAAACGCTATAGAGCTAAGAATTCGGGAAGAAGTTCTACCAGAACTTCGCCAGTGTAAGGCTGAGTATTGGGAACTGCTTGCGGAAGAGGTACGTACTTGTGAAGTAGAAGTAGCAGAAGTGGACGCCAGTTATGCGCTCGT
Organism: Microcoleus sp. Aus8_D2; assembly: GCF_036702665.1. NCBI lineage: Bacteria > Bacillati > Cyanobacteriota > Cyanophyceae > Oscillatoriales > Microcoleaceae > Microcoleus > Microcoleus sp. Aus8_D2. Next base: position 68,506 of record NZ_JAUBUN010000008.1, on the reverse strand, counting down.
TGAGGTTGTACCGAAAATTGAACGAATTGTGAACCAATCTAGTACCAAGTATCCCGATGAGTTGATGCAGAAATTGCAGGAGATTCTCTACAAGCTGAATGAACCGAAGACACCTGTGGCAGCTAAGCTGAAAGCCGCTCTACCTCTTGTACCTTTCATTATGAATTATGAGCTGGAACTAGATACAGAAATCTTGTTGAGAAGGGTATTTGAGCGAATGAGACAACTATTTAAGAAAGCAATAGATGAAAAAAAAAAGTAGAACCACAACTACCAGTTTCACCAGAAATATCAGATCCCGATCCGAGTAGCGATGAACCAGAGAACTTAATCAGCCCAAAACCACCAATTTTACGCTCGAAAATTTATCGAGTGATTAAGCAGCCAAGGGCATTAATCTGTGTGAAGATTTCCCCACAAACGGACAAAACCTCTTTAATAAAGCAGATTATGAATAAAGAAATTCCTGAAAGATATCACACAGTGAGCGTGGACTTTCAGCAGGCAAACAAAGATGTGTTTACCAATTCGGAGCAATTGTTGAAGTGGTTATGTACTGAAATTACATCGCAACTTCAGCTAAACAATACACTAGCTGATTGTTGGCAGAGAGTAATATTCAGCAACATCAAATGTATTAACTACTTTGAAACACACCTGTTAGCAGACGCACAGATCAAAACTGCCCTTGTTTTAGTCTTGTATAACGTGGAGTTGATTCTTGAAAAGCAAGCGATCGCCAACAACTTTTTTGGATTGCTGCGCTCTTGGAAACAGAATCTCAGGAACAACGATACTTTGAAAAAATTGCGGTTGGTGATTGTGCATTCTCAAGATATCAGAACCGATCCGCCATTCAATGTAGGGGACGTGATTTACTTTCCTGAGCCAGAAGCGGGACAATAATACTTTGTTTTTGCACGACTTGTGTCCATAGTATTTTATTAGTGGAGAATTAATTGATGATGTCTCAATACTGCGTCGGAGGAACTTTACCTGCTGATTCCTCTACCTACGTCGAGCGGGAAGCAGATGAAAGCTTGTACAAAGCTTTGAATAATGGGGAATATTGTTATGTCCTGAATTCGCGGCAAACGGGCAAATCCAGTTTGATGGTGAGAACAATGGAACGGTTGAGGACAGAAGGGTTTGCTTGTATTGCGATTGACCTTACTGAGATCGGCACGGATATTTCTAAAGAGCAATGGTATCGATCAGTGATTGAGTGTCTGGTGAAGGATATTATAGAGCAGGATATAAATTTAGATAATTTTGATTTAGACACCTGGTGTAAGTGTCATGAATTTCGGTCGCCGATGCAGCAATTGAACAAGTTTATTGAAGATAAATTGGTGACTCTGCCAAAAAAAGTTGTCATTTTTGTAGATGAGATAAACTGTGTTCTCAGTCCCAGTCTGAAGGGCAAGCTAGATGATTTCTTTGCTTTGATCCGAAGTTGCTATAACCGACGCGCTCGCAAACCAGAATTCAACCGTATAACTTTTGCGCTGTTAGGGGTAGCCATTCCCTCAGATTTGATCCGCGATCCAAACAAGACGCCGTTTAATATTGGTAAGAACATCGAGCTTAACGGCTTTCATCTGCATGAAGCTAAACCCTTGATTCAGGAATTACAGCGGAAAGTTAGCAATCCCCATGCGGTGCTGCAAGCAGTCTTAGATTGGACGGGTGGGCAACCTTTTCTTACCCAAAAACTTTGCAAACTTATAACAAACGATATGGAGGCATCAGAGGTAGAACAGTTGGTGCAACAGCGAATTGTTCAAAATTGGGAATCCCAGAATCACCAGGAGCATTTTACGACTATACGCGATCGCATTTTTAACTCCCTCTCCAGTCCGCAAAGTGTAACTCGATTGCTGGGGCTATATCAGCAAATTTTACAAAAGGGAGAAATCAAAGCTGACGACAGTTATGAACAACAAGAATTGGTGTTATCAGGGTTAGTTGTTAAACAGAATGGCAAGTTAAAAGTTTACAATCGGATTTACGAGCTTATTTTTAATCTTGAATGGGTTGAAAATCAGCTACAAAATAAGCGACCTTACCAACAGGAAATAACGGAATGGCTTGCTAATGACCAACTCCCATCCAAACTGTTGCGAGGAAAAAAATTAAATGAGGCACTCCTATGGAGTAAGGGTAAAACCTTGAGCCCAGAAGACAATGTTTTTATAACGGCAAGCCTAGAATTGGAAAGACGAAGGAACCAGCGCAACTTGATCTCAACGATTGCTGCAAGCTTGCTGGCTGTTGTTTCGGGAGTCGGCGCGTATTTATGGCATATCGATCAGTTGGAGCAACAATTATTTAGCCACGGTAACAGAACTCTGTTTCCTGCAAATCCAAATCCCGATCGAGATCTAGGTATTGAAGCTTTCAAAAAAAATGATTATTCTAAGGCTATTGATTTTTTTGAACAAGCTAAAAAAGCTAATCCTAACGATCCAGAATCACGAATATATTTTAATAATTCCCAAGCCTTGAAATATGGTAACCCAGTAACTCTTGCAGTAGTTCTACCTCTGGATAAGGAAGACGAAACTGCTGCGGAAATGTTGCGAGGAGTTGCACAGGCACAAGATACTTTCAACAGTTCAGGTGGAGCGAAAGGTCGGTTATTGAAGATTGTAATCGCTAAGGATGGCAATGAAACCAAACAAGCTGAACAAGTTGCTCGGCGACTAATCAAAGACCAAAGCATTATGGGAGTAATTGGAAACCACACCAGTGAAACTACGGAAGCTGCACTGCTTGAGTATGAAAAAGGTAATATAGCGACAATCTCTCCTAGTAGCACCAGTACTTCACTGAAGAATAAAGTTTTTTTCCGAACCGTACCAAATGACCAAAAAACTGGTGAAAAGTTAGCGAGTTATGCCATAAGCAAGAACTACAAGAGAGTTGTTATTTTCAAGAGCAGTAACGATCCATATAGTGATAGTATAACCACGGCGTTTCAAACTTCATTTAAGAACCAAGGTGGAACAGTTGTAGGAGATCCGATAGATTTGACCACCTCTGGACTGAATCCTGATGGCGAAGTTGCAAAAATCTACGATCAGAGTAAGCAAGCTAATGCAGTTGTATTACTGCCAAACACAAAGAAAATTCCTGTGGTTATGGGAATTGCCCGCGCCGCAAACAACCTAAACAATGCTGGAACCAAAAGGCTACAACTACTGGGAGCGGATGTTTTGTACGCTCCAGAGATTTTAAAAGCCGGAAAGGCTGTTGAAGGTTTGGTTATAGCTGTACCTTGGTTTCGAGATGAACCCAATTCAAAAAAATTTGCTAAAGCTGCTGAGAAAATATGGGAAGGCCGGGTTAGCTGGACTACAGCAACCAGTTATGATGCAACTCAAGCTTTCATTAAAGCTCTGTCTGTGTCTAACAATCTCTCCCGCCAAACTGTGTTGGAAAACCTCAAATCTATTAATCTTACAGCAAATGAAACTTCAGGAAATCCACTCCGGTTTAAAGACGGTGAGCGCCAAGGGCAAGAACCAGTTCTAGTCAACGTAGTTAAAGGTAAATTTGAGCTGGTGAAATAGTAAAGAACTAAAGCAATTGTCAAAAACCTGGAAGCAATCCCTAGTATAGCCGTAGGGTGCGCCGCCATCAAAAATCCCCAAAAAGAGCGAACATCTCGCAGCGACGCACCTTGCAAGAATTAGGCATAAGGTGCGTCGCCATCAAAAATCCCAAAAAAGAGCGAAAATCTCGCAGCGACGCACGCTACGAGAATTAGCTATTCCCCTACCTCAAACCGATTTTTCCTCTATATAATTCTGCACGTAAGACTGATAGTAATACCTGCTGCCCTTATCGTTATTAGCCACCATTCCCAACAGCGGAATCCCCGCCATTTTTAAATCCTCAAAAGCCAACAACAGCGCCTCCCGCTCTGTTTGATTCAGCCCGACAACCAGCATCAATCCGCTAGTATGAGCCGCCAACAAATTCGCATCTGCCAAACCCAACAGCGGCGGAGTATCGTAAATAACTAAGTCAAAATGACTTGCCAAAGCTGCCATTAAATGCTGCATTTTTCTCGAAGAAAGCACCTTTGTGGGATCGGGAGGAACCGGGCCGGATGTTAACACAAACAGATTTTCATCGCGGGGCGATCGCAAAATCACCTCTTCCACATCCAAATCCTCAGCAATCACATTGTGCAACCCTTGCCAGTTGGGCAAACCGAGCATTTCGTGCACCTGCGGCCTCCGCAAATCCGCATCCACCAACAGCACTTGCTGGCCCATTGCCGCCGCCGCCCGCGCCAGATTTACGGCTACAGTAGACTTGCCGTCAGCTACTTGACAAGACGTAATTACGCAAGAATTTATCGGAGTATCAACGTTTAACAGCCGAATATTAGCATTGAGCGATCGAAAAGCCTCTTGAAAAGCATCCGTCGGCACCGGCGAACTTCCCACATCAATAGTAGTTGTCTCCGCAGGTGGCAGTCTCAAAATTTTATCGCTAGCAGGAATCACCCCCAACAAAGGTAGCCGAATCGAATGTTTGACATCCTCCGGAGAGTTGAACACAGTTTTATTATTAAACCGTTCCGCCAACTGCGCCACCAGCATACCAAACAGCAAACCAGCCAATCCTCCCAAAGCCAAATTCAAAGGCATAATCGGAGCAACAGCCATCAACTCGCCATTTTTGTAGCGCGGAATTTCCGGCTTAGCAATAACTTCCCAAGCCACCTCTTTTTTACCCACAGCTTCAAGTTGCAAAGCTTGCTGTTTGGCCAACAAACTATTTAGTGTATTATTAGTCAACTCCGCCTCCCGTTGCAAATCTCCATAGCGCCGCAAAATCACCGGGAATCCTTGAGAGTATTGATTCAACTGCTTAGCAGCTTGTTCCAAAACCTGATTCCGCACGCCCAGCACCTGAATTAAATTAGCAGTACCGATCAACTGCTCGATTAACTTAATCCGCACCGGATCTTGAAAAGCCAGCACTTGCGAATTCACCTTAGCTAAATCTGTTCCCAGAACCTGTTGGGCTTCTTTATTCAACAAAGGAATCAGATTCTTGCGCTGATCTCGCAACAATTGCATTTGTGGAGTTTGGTCTGTAAAAGTCGCCGAATTAATCGCAATTTGCCCTTCCAATTGCTGCAATTGAGTCAGCATTCCTTGATAGCGGGGAGCTTGACTCAGAGCCGAGGCCATCAGCGCTTGTTGCTGGGTTAATCCGAGCTGATTTTGCAAGTTTGCATAGAGCAATCTCTGCTGGTTTAGCTGCGTTTGCGCGTCCAATCTTTGCGCTTGAAGTTGGCTGATTTGCTGCGCCAGTTGTTGGGTTTGAATTTGCGGATCGATGAAATTGTACTGCTGGCGCAACTTTTGAATTTCTGTTTGCAGAACTTGTTGGCGCTTTTGCTGGTTGGGAATTTTCGATTTCACAAAATCCAGACTCTGGCTAATTTGAGTTTTGGTATCTTGCACGCTGTAGTTGCGGTAACCTAGTGCAACTTTTTCCAAAACAAACTGAATTTTTTTCGGATCGTAATCCCGATATCTAACTTCGATGATTTTGGTATTTTTGAACCGATTGATTGACAGCCTGGTTCCCTGAGAAAACGGCAAATTATCGGCTTTTTGGTTCAAAAGATAGTTGTAATTTATTTCGGGATATTTCGCCTGCAACTGTTTAATAATCGGCGACATTACTTGCGGGCTTTGCAAAACTTGAATTTGCGATTCGTAGTCAAAACCTGGACTTTCTGGCGTCGCGGGAGTCGCTGGTTGCAGTTTCAGCTCGCCGGAGTAGACTTTTGCTAAAGTGTTTTGCGTAACAGCCGGTTCTACTAATAATTGAAAACGCCCTTCGTACTCGCTTTTTTGATTCAGCGTCCAAGCAAAAACCCCGGTTGTCACTGCCGCTGCTACGCCGATGACTAAGATGGAGCGACTGCGGCAAACTTCCCAAAAACTTAACTGTTCTTCCTCTGTTTGGTTCCTCCCAAAAAATTGCTCTTCTTCATAAAGCACGGAAGATAACTTTTGCTGTCCAACGAGTTTTTTATTGTGATTAAACACTGCTATTTGAGATTTTTTACCTGGTTTCATTTGATTGCTACAACTTATTAGTTTAAACGTCTGTACGGCTGGCGCAGTTTCATCAACCCGGTTTCTGACTAGATATCTCGTTACCCAACCGAAATTTTTTGTATAAACCGGGTTGATGAGGCCTTAGCGCTAGTCTATTCAAATCACCGAAAAATATTGAACAACCGGAATATTCCCAACAGTGGGCTTAAAGGAGCGAGAGTCCCGCCTACATTATCCGAGAACGCAGCGCGGCCCGATCGCCTTACCATAATTACATCATTATTTTGCAGTTTGGGATTAGTTTCCTCATTGGCGGTTGCAGAAAAATTCACCTTAACAGTTAGCCGCGAAACAGTGCCGTTAGGATTGAGGCGAATTAAATCCACCGAATCCATTTCTGCGCGCGATTTATTAAAACCTCCCGCTGCTACCAGCGCTTGATTTAAAGTAGTGTTGGGCACTAAAGCAAAAGCCCCCGGTTTCACGACTTCTCCCACCAGACTCACCTTAATCGAATCCGGTGAAAAATTAGAATTAGCAACTTGTGTGCCTTCGAGTGCATCGGCCAGATTTTCGGCTTTGGGAACAATTACCGTATCTCCCTGTTGCAGCGCTAAATCTTGGGATACATCTCCCGCTTCCAAAAGTTGCCACAAATTCACATTAATAATTTGTTCCGTGCCCGCCCGCGTCTGGCGGCGAACTTGTATTTGTCTGATATCAGCTACCGGCGTAATGCCGCCCGCCATTTTAATTGCTCTGGTTACAGTTTGCTGCAAAACATTTTCCCCTCCACCGGGAGTTTCCTTAGCAGCAAACAAACCAGAATCTGCACCCGATTCATTCTCTTGTAACCTACTTTGAAGCTCTTTGGCCAGAGTATAAGTACCGGGTCGAGTTACTTCGCCCACTACAGCAATATTAATTGGTTGAGTGCTTTGCCCGGTAATGTTAGCTACTGCTAAAGTGGGTGCTTCTTGGCGGTTGAGGCTAGTTACAGTGGGAATAAATATCGTGTCGCCGTCGCGCAAAGTCATATCGGCGCGCAAATCGCCGTTTTGCAATAATTCCCACAAATCCACACTAATAATTTGTTCCGGTGCGTTGCGCTGGGGGCGGCGGATTTTGATTTGCCGCACGTCTGCTGACTGGGTAATTCCGCCAGCTAGTCGCAGCGCCCGCGATATTGTCGGCATTTGAGTGCCGATTTGCTCTGATGTGCCTCCGGGGCCTGCTGCTGAAGATATTGTATAGGCTCCGGGGCGGTTGATTTCGCCGGCGATCGCAATTTGCAAAGGACGCGCAGCCAGCAGTTTCAGCGTAATCCAAGGACGTTTGAGGTATTTGCCGTATCGCTCCTTGACAGCATTAGAAGCTTGTTCTAAGGTCATTCCTGCCACTCCCAGGCTGCCAATTAACGGCAAACTCAGGGAACCGTCGGCCTGTATTTGGTGTTGACCGTTGGGGCCGCTGTATTCTGGGACGTTGAAGATGTCCATTTGAATGCGATCGCCCGCGCCCAAAGTGTAAACTTCCGATCGTACACTCGAAGGTGCACTTGCCGGAACTAACGGAAATCCGGGCGCTGCCGGTACCGGTACGGGAATCGGAGCACCCGAAGCCGGAGGAGGAGGAGGAAAAGAAGGAAGAGGAGGAGAAGAAGGAAGAGGAGGAAGAGGAGGATAAGAAGCAGGAGAAGCAGGAGAAGCAGGAGAAGCAGGAGAAGCAGGAGGAGGAGGAGGCAAAAACTGGCCCGCCGCCGGAGATGAACCCACAGCCGCCGCCAGCACTGACACTGTTAAACTTTGGACAATTAAATTTTTGACGGCATTACTTACGTAATAACCCAGCTTGCAGCTTTTGCTGAAAACCTCACCCTCAGCCCCTTTCCTGCAAGGAGAAGGGATAACTTCTCGCCTTGGACTCTCCGCAAAGGGGGCCCAAGGGAGAGGTTTTTGCTCGAGTTGCACGCCCCGCGAAGAACTTTTCACCACCATCGCTTTTTGCCCTATCCTGTTTCTACCCCGCCAACATCAAATGTAACCCAACTGTTCTAACTTACTCAGAACTTTTTTAACGCTTTCTGCCACACTTTCTCGCTCTGTGTAACAAATAATCTCAGGATTGAGCGGTTCTTCATAAGCATCGTCAATGCCCGTAAAACCCTTAATTTCTCCTGCTCTGGCCTTAGCGTACAGCCCTTTGACATCGCGCGCTTCGCACACTTCTAACGGTGCTTTGACATACACCTCTACAAAATTTGGCTCCATTACTCTAATTTCGTCGCGAATTGCTCTGTAGGGGCTAATAGCTGCCGTAATTGCCACAACTCCATTGCGGCTAAGTAGGTTCGCGACAAATCCAATCCGCCGAATATTAGTATCTCGGTCTTCTTTGCTAAATCCCAAGCCTTTTGACAAGTGGGTGCGAACGACATCTCCATCCAATATTTCAACTTTGCAGCCTCGGCCCTTCAATTCGGGTTCGAGAGCTTTGCTGATAGTTGTCTTGCCGGAACCACTCAGCCCGGTGAACCACAAAATAAAACCTTTTTCCATTTTCAGCCCTTAATAAGTAACTGGAAAATTATACGCTCTCAAACTTTATAGATGCGGTTCCCCTTTTGTATATTATCGTGATTCGGGATGTCAGTCTATTTTCCATTTTTCGATTTGAGATTTTAGATTGACTTGCAGCGCAGTGAATCTAGGAACTTGAACAGGAGTCTAAAATTTTGGGAGCATCCATAAAGCCGTAGGGGGCACGGTAGCCGTTTTTTGTGGGTCATATGGGCAATATTTGCGCGCCACAAAGGAGAAATCAAAATTTGCGATCGCTGGCGCTCTCTTGCAGTAACAAAAATGTGCATTCGCTACGTAATTACCGATATATTATTTGTCAAGTCTTTACACATTAAAATTTAATTTGCGATCGCCAACACCAGACATCTATCCCGTAGCACCAGACTGAGCCTTTAGCAATCTAAAATCTAAAATCTAAAATCCTATTGCCTATGTCTTCCGTTTTGAAAGCAGATGTTTTGATAGTCGGTGGCGGCACCGGCGGCACCGCAGCAGCCGTGCAAGCAGCCCGCCGAGGTGCCAAAACTATTTTAGTCAGCGAATTCCCCTGGCTGGGAGGAATGCTGACGACAGCAGGTGTTTGTGCCCCCGACGGCAACGAATTAGCAGCATTTCAGACGGGTTTGTGGGGCGCGTTTCTCCGGGAACTCCAGCAGCGACAGCCGGGAGGTTTGGATTGGGGCTGGGTCAGTTTTTTTACTTACGATCCCCGCATCGGTGCTGAAATTTTTGCTGCTTGGGTTAAGTGTTTACCGAATTTGCAGTGGATTTCTGGACAAACAGCCCAAGATGTGCTATGCGAAGGCAACAGAATTTCTGGCGTTCGGTTTGCAGATTTTACGGTGGCGGCGAAAATCACTTTGGATGCAACGGAATTGGGAGATTTGCTGGCTTTAGCGGAGGTGCCGCACCGCTGGGGTTGGGAATTCCAAGCTGAGTGGGGAGAACCCAGCGCGCCGAGATCCTCTAACGATCTCACACAAAGGTATTCGGTGCAAGCTCCGACTTGGGTGGTTGTCATGCAGGATTTTGGGGAAGGTGCGGTGGCGCCAGAAATTCCTGCGCCGCCTGTTGACAATCCCGATCGATTTTCCGGCGCTTGGAAAGATTACACTCCTGAGCAATTTCTCAATTACGGCAGACTGCCTGGGGGATTGTTGATGATTAATTGGCCGATTCGTGGTAATGATTATGGTGAAAAGGTCGATCGACTAATTGGATCGACAGCATCTCGACAAGAATTCCTCCAAGAAAGTCTCTGGCACAGCCAAAGTTTCGCCCGCTTCATTCAAACCCAACTCGGCCCCCGCTACGGCTTAGCAGAGAACATTTTCCCCATTTCACACACAGAAAATCCACAAAATTCTCCCCTTTTTCCTTCTGACTTCCATCCGTTACATCCCGTACATTGCTCGTTGCCGAACTTCCCTCGGACTTCTGCCTTCGCCTTGCACCCGTACTACCGAGAAAGCCGCCGTTTGCGAGGAATAAGTACAGTCACAGAACAAGATATTTTACCGATTGTCGGCGGCAGAGTAGCGAAGTTGCCGATAAATTCTCAGGGAATTTGCGAGACAATTGCGATCGGCAACTATGCAAATGACCACCATTATCCCAGTGGCGACATTCCCTTGCAGCCCAAATCCATCCGCTGGGGCGGCCGCTGGACTGGGAGTCCGTTTACAATTCCTTACAGTGCGCTAATTCCGGAGAGTGCAGACGGATTGCTGGTTTGCGAAAAAAATATTTCTGTCTCTCACATCGCCAACGGTGCAACTCGCTTGCAGCCTGTTGTGATGAATATCGGACAGGCGGCGGGGATGGCGGCGGCTTTGTGCGCGGAAGCAGGATGTGGGCCGCGCGATTTGTCTGTCAGAGTTTTGCAGGAAGCTTTGCTGCAAGATTCTGAGGCGAGGGCCGCAGTTGTTCCTTTATTTAATTTGACACCGGAGCGATCGGATTGGTTACATTGGCAGCGCTATTATCTCGATCGACCTCAAGCATATCCCGCCAGCGGCGAATGTGCTTTGTCAGTCAAAAGCGATCGAAAAACCCGGTTTCTCCAGAAAAGCCCTGTATTTGAACCCAGAACCTTGACATTTGAACCCGGTTTCTGTGTAAATCCCAGCAGTAAAACAGCAAATACCCAAAGCCCATTTTCGGGAATTTTCCGCCGTCAGGGCGCACAAGACTGGACACTCACGCTGACAAGTCCCGCATCCTTAGCCGGTCAAACTTGGCAACTCGTGACTTTGGACTCGGAAACCGACAGATTTTTAGAGAGTTGCGAAACCGAAAAGCCTCTGACGGTATGGGGTAGCCTGAATTTTGCCGGTGGTTGGCTCCTGGCTGGAGCAGTAGCATGGAATGGGTGAGGTTTTTTGCAAAGTTCCGAAATTCCCAGACATTTATCCTGATCTCTGGGGGCAAGTCTGTATCAGGTAATAGACACTGACACGGATACTACCCATGCACACCTACACTGTAATTGCTTTACTGAGCCTGTTGGGCGTTACCTTGAGTGCCAGCGCCCAGAGTGCTTTTGAAAGCCTAGTCGAACTGCTGGCTGCCACCGCTGATTATATTTTCTTAGCGCCAACTCAACAACACAAAGGCGATCGTTCTCCAGAAAGAGGCAGCGGACGCAGAGAGTTCATTCAGCCCGATCTTTACACACATCTGATACCAGCATTTTAATGGCATGGGACAAAAGGGAGTTCCGCAAATGAGTTGGTTTCGACCGCCCGTGTCGATCGATCTGATTTTCTGGGATTCTAGGAAAGTCAGGTTCGTCTGGCAACTGCACTGCTTGTTGACCTGCAATCAACGGGTACCTTGCCACGTAAGCCGTCCAGGTCGATCCCCAAATTTTAGACCCTAGTTCCTGCTCCCTGATTAATCTGTGGAGTGAATCTAAAATCTCAAATCGAAAAATGGAAAATCGACTGACAGTCATGATAGATATTTTTTGTGTGTAAAAAATGATCGGATCAAGCTTCAACCGCCATCTATCGCGAGATTTACTCTTGCGATATTTGGCGGTTTTGTATGTTCAAGGCTTGAGATACTTTTCACCCTGTCAAGTTAGGCAACTAAAATTTACGGTGGGTGACACCATTGGAAAAGTTAAATAATTCTCGCATCATGTTTTTTGGATAGTCTGGCAATTTCAGGGAAATCTATCCTGATTAGCAAGGGGAAAGTCCGTATCTCTAAATAGACACTGACACGGATACTACCCATGCAAACCTACACTGCAATTGCTTTACTGAGCCTGTTGGGCGTTACCTTGAGTGCCAGCGCCGCTCTCTCCATACAATCCCCAGTCGAACAACTAGAAACTGCCACCGCTCAATATATGTTGGCAGCCCAAACTCAACAAAGACGAGATCGCCCTCCCAGCCCTGGCAACGGACGGCATGATTTTAGGGAGCCTGGCACTCACACTGGCTCACTACAACAATTTTAATCGCATTCCCAGAAAGCTAGTTTCGCAAATGAGCGCACCCAAAAACGGATACAAGTTTCCGACGCGAGCGATCGCTGGTCGATCCCCAAATTTTAGACTCCTGTTCCTGCTCCCTGATTCAATGCTACAAGTAAATCTCAAATGGAAAATCTCAAATGGAAAATCGACTGACTTGTTTCGAGGCTGGTTTCGAGGCCGCCCGTGTCGATCGCTCATATTTTCTGGGATTCTAGTTTTTCAGGTTAAACGGCAACTGCACTTTTTGTTGATACTCCTGAAAAGATTTTTTGGGTGTAATAAATGTTAGTATATAAACCTGGAACCGCCATCTACCTAGAGATAGACTCTAGTATGTGGCGGTTTTGTCTTGAAAACGCTTTAATTAAACAGGAATTACCCGCATGACTCTGATTGTCCGGGTTTTTCAACCGATATCCCAGGCCCTCCACACCGTATTTTAGTCCATCAAACCGGGTTTCGCCGTCCAGGAGTATTCAAGAACGATCGGCTCGGAGACGCCTCAAATTCCTCCGATCGCAATACTTATTTACGTTCTCCCCCCGCAGGTGGGGTTGAATTTTCAACGGCTGCACTATAATTAACGTGCGATAACTAACTGATATATAAGTACACCCAGAGTGCAGAGGGTGCACAACTCGACTTAAATTAGCCAATAAGAACCACTTATTCGGTGTCGATCGCCTTTGGGCCAATGCCCCTGTTACCTCAGGAAAATTAACTGGCCTGAATATTAGGGTAGCTGCCAAGCTTTCCGGCGACAGTCGGCTATGCTTGATTCGGCGGTCTCGCAATATTTTTTTAATGGAGGATGAAAAGATGCCTCCAAGTTTTACTATTTCGGAGATTGTGATGAAAAATGACTCTTTAGATCTGGTCAAAAGCCTTAGCCCTAGTGCAATGGATCAGATCATGCTATATCTGGCGTTTAGCGCCATGAGAACCAGTGGACACAGGCACGGGGCGTTTCTAGACGCGGCCGCAACGGCGGCTAAGTGTGCCATTTATATGACCTATATGGAGCAGGACAACAACCTGCGGATGACCGGACACTTGCATCACATTGAGCCTAAACGGGTGAAAGTGATTGTTGAGGAAGTCCGGGAAGCTCTGACTACGGGAAAATTGCTGAAAATGTTGGGTTCCCAAGAACCTAGATATTTGATTCAGTTTCCTTATGTCTGGCTGGAACAGTATGCTTGGCTTCCGGGACGCCCTCGCATTCCGGGAAACAGCTTGACAGCGGATGAAAAAAAATATCTCGAAGGCAAGATTCCTCCAAATCCGCCTGACGCTCAACTGATCAATTCTTTTCAGTTTATGGAATTGATCGAGTTTCTGCACAGGCGATCGCAAGAAGATATGTCTCCGGAAAGGCGAATGCCTTTGAGCGAAGCTCTAGCAGAACACATCAAGCGCCGCTTGATATATTCCGGAACGGTGACTCGGATCGATTCTCCTTGGGGAATGCCTTTTTATGCCCTCACCCGCGCTACTTACTCTCCAGCAGAGCAGGAAGAGCGGACATTTACGATGGTCGAGGATACGGCTAGATATTTCCGGCTGATGAAGGATTGGGCGGAAAAACAACCGAAGGTGATGCGAGTTATGGAAACTTTGGATATTCCGCCGGAACGGCTCGACCAAGCTGTTGAGGAATTAGATGAAATTATTCGCCATTGGGCCGATCGCTATCACAAGCGGGGCGAACCAACGATGATTGTACAAATGGTTTTTGGGCCGCAAGACGACGATTAGTCAGTAGTCAGTAGTCATTGGTTATTGGTTATTGGTCATTGGGCCTGCCGTCATTGGTCATTGGTCATTGGTCATTGGGCATTGGTCATTGGGCATTGGTCATTGGGCATTGGGCCTGCCGTCATTGGTCATTGGTCATTGTTCAAACAGGTCATTGGGCATTGGGCATTGGGCATTGGTCATTGGTCATTGGTCATTGGTCCTGCCGTCATTGGTAATTGGTCATTGGTCATTGGTCATTGGTCCTGCCGTCATTGGTCATTGGTCCTGCCGTCATTGGTGATTGGTCATTGGTGATTGGTCGATCGCTTGAAACTAATGACTAACGATTAATAACTAATATTTCTGGGCGCAGAAACCGGGTTTTGTACGAAAATCTTGCGTTAATTCCTTGAATTATCGTGCAAAACCCGGTTTCTTGGGTGAGATTGCGTCCAAGCTGGACTAAGCTAAAAAAGCTCTCCAAGCGGAGGCTAGGACGATCGCTGCGATCGCTCCGATGAGTGTATTAAAAAAATTCACTACCTCGTTCGTCAGCCACTCAAACTTTGATTGCACCGTCGCGCCAATCACGCTCTCGATGTTCGTAGCAATAAAAGCTGAAATAACACAAAAAACAATTCCTGTCAAGTCAATTACACCGACAGCCCAACTCACAAGCGCCATCAGAATCGAGCCGACAATACCTGCGATCGTTCCTTCCAAACTGACGGCCCCTTCGGTACCCCTAGGTACAGGCTGCAACGTAGTAATCAAAAACGTATGCTTGCCGTAAGCTTTGCCGATTTCGCTAGCACAGGTATCGGAAAGTTTGGTGCAGAAACTCGCCGCATAACCCAGCAACAACAGGGAAATTAAATCTTGTGGCACAGGCATCTTGCCTGTGTCTCCGAAAATACCGCCTGTGTCTCCGAAAATACCGCCTGTGTCTCCGAAAATACCGCCTGTGTCTCCGAAAATAGATAATGCCAAAACTGCCACAGCACAAAGAGTAGCCGTTAAAGCCGAACCCCAGACATTTTCCGGGCCTCTTGCGCCCGATCGCTTTTCAGCAATCCCTTCTGCTTCTTTTTGGGCTTTCCCGATGCGGGTAACTCCCGATCCGACAAGAAAGTAGAACATGACCACAGCATAGCCTCGCCATCCCAAACAGCCCCAGATGATGACACCCAGCAGCCAACCGTGGAGTTGTCCAGCCGGAGTAAGCAATTTTTTGGGAGCAAGGGTGGCGATCGCGAGTAAAAATGTATTCAGGGCGATCGCCACCAACCAAGGATTAGACCAAGATAAATAATTAAAGAACAATTCTGAATTTTGCATCTAGTACCTCCATGAGCCAAGTCTTATTTCATCTTGCCTTCCCCGTGACAGATATTGCGCAAACCAAAGCCTTCTACGTAGACGGGCTCGGCTGCGAATTAGGTCGCGAATCACCGAATTCGGCGATTATGCGTATGTGCGGCCATCAAATAGTCGCCCACGTCAGCCGCGAACCTTTGACACCTCAGCGAGGCATCTATCCCCGGCATTTTGGGTTGATTTTTACCGACGAAGCAGATTGGGAAGGGTTGTTAGAAAAAGCCCAGCAAAACAACTTGAATTTCTATCAAGAACCGAGAAGGCGATTTGTCGGTTTGCCCACAGAGCACCGCACTTTCTTCTTAGAAGACCCTTTCCACAATATACTGGAGTTCAAGTATTACTGCGAAGCTGAGGCAATTTTTGGGCGCAGCGAATACGCTGAAGTCGGCGATGCAGTTTAGTCGCCTGGTAGGGTGCGTCAGCATAGAGTTATTTTTTCGATAAGTGAGAATCAATCTCTTTTCTTGAAAAGGACTAAAGTCCTCACTACAAACCTGTCATCAAAATAGGTTAGGTTCGTAGTGAGGACTTTAGTCCTCAGAT